>CBDUKE010000037.1:0-27692 GCA_965367725.1 uncultured Maribacter sp.
GAAACGCTAAAACGGACCTTATCTTTTCCATTCTTTAAACTATAACCGGAATATGATTTTATATTGGGGTATTTTGCCGCTAATTCTTTTGATAAAACAGGGGTTTCCGAAACGGTAAAACTTATCAATTCTCCTTTCTCGTTAGGAAATTGCACTGTGGTATATTTGTTTTTGGAAAACTTTGCATTTCTAAGATTGTTTTTAAAAACATCCTCTTCAAAAGAAAAAACCATTCCCTTTTGTACTTCAAATCGGTTTGAAATAGATTTTTTTAAATTGCCATGTGCAACTACTTGCTTCCAATAATCGCGTTGTGCGAATCCGTAATAGGAAAGAAATAATATGGATATTGATAAAACAAGACGTAATTTTGAAACCATTAAGGAGTTTTAGCTCAATTTCAAATATAAGTCTTTTTATTTTTTATTTTACGTGATAACAGTCCAAAGCATTGCCAAATACGACAAAGTACACCCTACGGTCATTACCATTGGTACTTTTGACGGAGTGCATATTGGACACAGGAAAATCCTAAAAAAACTTATAACAAATGCTAGGACCAAAAATTTAAAATCTACAGTACTTACCTTCTTCCCCCACCCTAGAATGGTTTTACAAAAAGATGCCGATATCAAGTTGTTGAATACTATAGATGAAAAGGTTAAGATATTGGGCGAATTGGGTCTTGATTACCTCATCATCCACCCTTTTACCAAAGAATTTTCCCGTTTATCGGCAACCGAGTTTGTTCGCGATATTTTAGTGAATTCATTAAAGGCCAAAAAGATCATTATTGGCTATGATCATAGATTTGGCAGAAACCGGGATGCCAACATTAAAGATTTAAATGCCTTTGGCAATGCTCTTGATTTTGAAGTGGAGGAAATACCTGCACAGGAAATTGACGATGTATCAGTAAGCTCTACAAAGATTCGAAAAGCATTGGAAGAGGGTCAAATTGAAATTGCCAACAAATATTTAGGCTATCCTTACATGCTGACCGGTACAGTAAAAAAGGGAAAGGGTTTGGGTCGTCAACTATATTTCCCGACTGCGAATCTGCACATAGAGGAATCGTATAAACTAATACCAAAAAGCGGAGTCTATGTGGTTCAGTCCAAAATAGACGGAACCATAGTCTTCGGAATGATGAATATTGGTTATAACCCAACGATTTCTGGCACTGAAAACCTGCCTGCGGGGGGGAAGGAAAGTATTGAAATCCATTTTTTTGATTTTGAACAGAATCTGTATGGGCAAAAATTACAGATTGATGTATTGGCTCGTATTCGTGATGAACATAAGTTCGAATCAGTAGAAGCCTTAAAAAATCAATTGAAAAAAGACAAAGATACATCGCTTGCAATACTGAATCAATAGATGCTTAATCGCTTACTGTTCACGAAAACTGACAATTCCCCGCTACTAATTTTCAGAGTGTTTTTCGGCATTTTAATTGCTTTGGAAAGTTTTGGGGCAATTGCAACCGGCTGGGTCAAAGAGACCCTGATAGACCCCAAATTCACCTTTACCTTTATTGGTTTTGAATGGTTACAGCCTTTACCCGGCAATGGTATGTATTTCTACTTTTTCATTATGGGTACCTTGGGAATATTCATTGCCCTCGGCTACAAATACCGTTTCAGCATCATTACTTTCACTATAATGTGGTCTGCAGTTTATTTAATGCAAAAATCATCATACAACAATCATTATTATTTACTGGCATTGATTTCATTATTTATGTGTTTCTTTCCTTCAAATAGAAACTATTCGATTGATGCCAGAAGAAATTCGTCGATTCAAAGCAATGCAATGTACTCCTATGTAAAATGGATTATTGTTTTACAACTTTTTCTAGTCTATACCTATGCTTCCATTGCCAAATTGTATGGCGATTGGTTGGATTTTGGAATTATCGAAATTCTCATGAAAGACAAAGCCGATTACCCTATAATTGGTTCGTTTTTACAGGAAACTTGGGTACATAAGACAGTGGCTATTGCAGGAATTGTGTTCGATGCCTTGATCGTGCCCGCTTTATTATGGAAACCTACACGAAAAGCAGCTTTTATAATATCAATTTTATTTCATTTGTTTAATTCCATAGTTTTTCAGATTGGCATTTTCCCCTATTTGGCATTGGCATTTACGGTGTTCTTTTTTGAAGCAGATACCATTCGAAGCATCTTTTTTAAAAAGAAGGAAGCTTTCACAATACCTAAAATCCAAGTTCCCACCTACCGGAAGTTACTCATCTTCGGCGGAGGCATATATTTCTTAATCCAGCTGTTTTTACCTATACGCAACCATTTTATCAAGGATGATGTTTTATGGACCGAAGAAGGTCATCGTCTAAGTTGGCGTATGATGCTCAGGAGCAGAACCGGTAAAATCCAATTCAAAGTGGTCAATAATGAAACTGGCGCCTCCCAAATTGTGAAATTGAAAAATCATTTGTCGAAAAAACAAATGAGAAAGATTGCCGCCTACCCGGATTTTATATGGCAGTTTGCCCAGATTTTAAAGCAAGATCATGCTGTAAATGGCGATAGCATATCGGTTCATGCGGTGAATTCAAAAGTAAGCATCAACGGTAAGCCCTATAAAGCATTTATAAACCCCAAAGTGGATTTAGCCCATGAAAAATGGGACCATATTAAGCATCATGAGTGGATATTTCCTTCAAATCCTACCGAACAAAACCATCATTAAAATTGTTAGACCCTCAATTGATACATTGATCAATTAACCTTAAATTTGCCCCTTAAAGAAAAATCAATGCTACAGCTACAGCTAATACGAGAGGAAAAGGACCAAATCATCACAGCGCTAAAAAAGCGCAATATTGATGCTGCCCCAATGTTGGAAAATGTCCTTCAACTCGATGAAAAGAGGCGTACTACCCAGTCAAAATTAGACAACACCTTAGCTGAATCAAATAAATTATCAAAAGAAATTGGTATACTTTTTAAAAGTGGAAAAGCGCAGGAAGCCAATATTTTAAAAGAAAAAACGAGTGGTTTAAAGGACGATTCCAAACGTTTGGGTGATGAATTGAATGCTACTGCTGAGGAATTACAAAACTTGTTATATCAAATTCCGAATATCCCAAATGATCTGGTCCCTGCCGGAAATACAGAAGAGGACAATGAAGAGGTTTTTAAAGAAGGCGTGATACCTACTCTGAATACTGGTGCCTTACCACACTGGGAGCTCGCCAAAAAATATGATATCATTGACTTTGAATTGGGCGTAAAAATAACGGGTGCGGGCTTTCCAGTTTATAAAGGTAAAGGAGCTCGTTTACAACGTGCTTTGATTGCTTATTTCTTAGACAAAAACACGGAAGCTGGGTACACCGAAATACAGGTGCCACATCTAGTAAACGAAGCATCAGGCTATGGAACAGGACAATTACCGGATAAAGAAGGTCAAATGTACCATGTGGGTGCTGATGATCTATACTTGATTCCCACAGCGGAAGTGCCGGTAACCAATATTTTTCGGGATGTTATTCTAAATAAAAGTGATTTTCCGATTTGTTATACAGGATACACCCCTTGTTTTAGAAGGGAAGCTGGTAGTTATGGCGCCCATGTTCGGGGTTTGAACCGTTTACATCAATTTGATAAAGTCGAGATTGTTCGTGTAGAACATCCTTCTGGTTCTTATGCTGCTTTAGATGGAATGGTTGCGCATGTAAAGACCATTTTACGTGAATTGAAGCTGCCCTATAGAATTTTACGCCTTTGTGGGGGAGACCTTGGTTTCACCGCTGCCCTAACTTATGATTTTGAAGTATTCTCAACAGCACAAGATCGCTGGCTGGAGATTAGTTCAGTTTCCAATTTCGAAGCCTACCAGGCCAATAGATTAAAGCTTAGATTCAAAGATGAAAATGGGAAGAGCCAATTGGCCCATACCTTGAATGGTAGTTCATTGGCATTACCACGGGTTTTAGCCGGAATCTTGGAGAATTATCAAACTCCAGAAGGTATTAAAATCCCTGAAATTTTGATTCCTTATTGCGGATTTGACATCATCAACTAAACGGGTTTTGCATAAACATTAACAAATGCTTTGTGCATTCTGCGTATCTTTGGGAAAAACGTGCTTTTGAGATTATTCCTATTCATTTTTGTTTTATGCTTCCAACATTTTGCTGCTGCGCAAGATGATTTTCTGGCTAAACAATATTTTAATGATGGGGATTTTGAAAAGGCAGTTGTGTTCTACGAAAAATTAGTTGAAACAAATCCTAGGAGAACCGATTATTCAGAAGGGCTTGTAGCGTGTTACCAGCAGTTGGAACGTTACGGGGAAGCCGAGGAATACTTGCTTCAAAAAATTAATGAAGGCAACACCTACCCCATATTACTGGTAGAATTGGGTCATAATCATGCGCTACAAAATGCACCTGAAAAGGCTGCAGAATACTACGAAAAGGCATTGGCAAAAATCAATGAAAATCCCAATTTTGGATACAGTATCGCATTTCGGTTTCAGAAATACACGCTATTGGACTATGCCTTAAAGGCTTATTCCAGGGCAATGGAGTTAAATCCAAAACTAGATTATAATTATCAATTAGCCCGAATTTATGGGGAACAGGGTAATATCGATAAAATGTATATCGCTTATCTGAACTTGCTGATAAATGGAAAGACCTCAAAATCAAATGTACTCAGAAGTATTGATGATTTTATTTCATCCGATGCTGAAAATGAAAACAACATAAAGCTTAAAAAAATATTATTGAAAAAGGCACAGCAAAATCCTGATGTCCTATGGAATGACCTATTAAGCTGGTTATTTGTTCAACAAAAGCAATATAACAGTGCCTTTAGGCAAGAGAAAGCTATTTTTAGAAGAATGGAAGGAGGTTCCATTCAACGCTTGATAAGTCTTGGTAATTTGACCTTGGAAGATGATGAAAAAGAGATTGCAAAGTCAATCTTTGAATATGTGGTAGAACAATCCGCAGATGAGGTCACAAGATTGAATGCGCAATTGAATTTGATTGACATTGAATTAATGGATGCCAACGAAAAAACATTGGCCGAAGTTGGTAATCAATATAAGGCTTTGGTAGAAATCCATGGATATAAAAACCAGACCTTACAACTGCAGATTGCCTACGCTAACTTCCTTACTTTTAAGTTAGACACGCCACAACCTGCAATTGACATTCTTAAAAACTGTTTGGAATTACCTTTGAATGCAAGAGGTGAAGCATTTATTAAATTGGCATTGGGAGACATTTTGGTATACGATAAAAAATTCAATCAGGCATTGATATATTTTTCACAGATACAAAAAAACCTGAAGAATGATGTGCTTGGACAGAATGCAAGGTTCAAAGTGGCCCAGACCAGTTTTTATAAGGGTGATTTTGATTGGGCACTTACCCAGCTAAAAGTACTTCGTAGCTCAACTTCACAACTTATAGCGAATGATGCTATGCAATTGAGTTTATTGATCTCAGATAATATATTGGAAGATTCTACCCAAACCGCACTAAAAAAATATGCCCGTGCCGATTTGTTGGCCTATCAGAATAAAACCAAAGAAGCCATAATAGTATTAGATGATATTCTTCAAAATCATAAAGGCGAAAAAATAGAGGACGAAGCGTTACTCAAACAAGGAGAGCTGCTGGTGAGTGTAAAAGATTACGAAGCCGCGAAATTCAATTACCAAAAAATAGTTGAATTCTATGCTACAGATATCTTGGCCGATGATGCTTATTTCGCTTTGGGGGAATTGTATAGAAATGTGCTGAATGAACCTGAAAAGGCGAAAGAGCTCTATGAAAAAATCATTTATAATTACCAGGATAGTTATTATTTCCCCCAAGCACGACAACATTTTAGAAGACTGAGGGGAGATAGTATAAATTAAGCCAAGAACAAATTAAAATATCAAGCTCAAAAAATGGTCGAGTTTGATTGAAACTTGAACTTGAACTTGAACTTGAACTTGAACTTGAAACTATGTACATATACAACGTAACTACGAATATCGAAGCCTCAGTGCATGATCAATGGTTAAAATGGATGAAGGAAATCCATATTCCAGATGTATTGGCCACGGGAAAGTTTCTATCAGCTAAAATGTGCAAGGTTTTGGTTGAAGAAGACATGGGAGGCATCAGCTATTCCGTGCAATTCACAACCGTGGATAAAGAAACACTGCTTGCCTACTATAACGAAGACGCTCCTAGACTAAGACAAGAAGCCCTTAGCTTGTTTCCAAATAAAATGGTTTCGTTCCGAACAGAACTTGAAGTCATCAGCGAACATTGAATCTATGGGTAAAAGAAAAAAAAAGAGTTCCGCTTCATTCAAGAAAGACAAAAAGTACTATAAAAAAGAAGGCCCCGTAAAAGCGAAGAAACACCTTGGGCAACATTTTTTAAAAGATGAATCCATTGCGAAGCAAATCGCAGAAACACTTTCATTTGATGGTTATCGAAACGCTATAGAAATAGGTCCCGGTACCGGCGTCTTGACCAAATATCTACTTCAGAACGAAATTAATCTTGTAGGGATGGATCTGGATTCGGAATCAATTGTTTATCTCAATCAGAATTTTCCTCTGGAACATCCTGAAATATTAGGGAACAACAATACCTTTAAAGTAATTGAAGCCGATTTCCTCAAATTTGATTTGTCGACCCTTTTTGGCACTGAACAATTCGCTATTACTGGAAACTTTCCGTACAATATTTCGACCCAAATTGTTTTTAAAATGCTGGAATGGCGCAATCAAATTCCCGAATTCTCCGGAATGTTCCAAAAAGAAGTTGCTGAACGTATTTGTGCCAAAGAGGGTAATAAAACCTATGGAATATTATCTGTTCTAACCCAGGCATACTATAATGCAGAATATCTTTTTACAGTACAACCTGAGGTTTTTGATCCACCACCAAAGGTACATTCAGGTGTTTTGCGTCTTACAAGAAAAAAAGACTTTATACTTGATTGTGATGATAAGTTGTTTCATAGAGTGATAAAAACAGCGTTTAATCAACGAAGAAAAACCTTGCGTAACAGTTTAAAAAGCTTTGACCTTTCCGATATTCTCAAAGAAGATGCTATATTTGACCAACGCCCAGAACAATTGTCTGTGGCTGATTTTATTACGTTGACAAAGAAGATAGCAAATGATACCGTTTAAACTAACAGACGAGTTTCTAATAGAAATTGAGCAACTGATTGAGGATCAAAAGAATCCAAAGTTGGAAGCTTTGTTGGAAGAGGTGCATTATGCCGATATCGCTGAAATTATTGATGAACTCACCGAGGAACAGGCAACCTATCTTATTAAACTTCTTGATAGTGATAAAACCTCTGATGTACTTACAGAACTTGATGAAGATATAAGGGAGGCCATTCTAAATAATCTTTCTGCCAAAGAGATTGCCGAAGAGCTCGAGGAACTGGATACTGATGATGCGGCCGATATTGTTGGGGAACTGCCCAAAGAAATCATCCAAGAAGTAATTTCCGAAATTGAAGATAGGGAACACGCCAAGGATATTGTTGATCTTTTACGATATGATGAAAACTCTGCCGGCGGACTCATGGCTAAGGAGTTGGTAAAAGTTAGGGAAAGCTGGAACGTGCTTACCTGCGTTAAGGAAATGCGCGCCCAAGCAGAAAATGTGACCCGTGTTCATTCAATTTATGTGGTTGATGATGATGATAAACTGAAAGGTAGATTATCATTAAAGGATTTGTTGACCACCTCTACAAAAAGTCATATTAGGGATATATATATTCCCAAGGTAGATTCTGTCAATGTAAATGAAAACCCTGAGGAGGTAGCTAAAATCATGTCTAAATATGATTTGGAAGCCATTCCTGTCGTTGATGAGATGGGCCGATTAGTAGGGCGAATTACCATCGATGATATTGTGGATGTTATAAGGGAAGAAGCCGAAAAAGATTACCAATTGGCATCGGGTATCTCACAAGATGTTGAAGCCGATGATAGCATTTGGGATTTAACCCGCGCCCGATTACCCTGGTTGTTCCTAGGGCTAGTAGGTGGTGTCGGAGCGGCAGCTATTATGGGTAATTTCGAAGATTTGATCAGCAAGCATGCCATTCTTTTTTTCTTTACCCCGTTAATTGCGGCCATGGCAGGTAATGTTGGTGTACAGTCCAGTGCGATAATCGTACAAGGGCTTGCCAATGATGACCTAAAAGGAAGCATAAGCAATCGTTTGATTAAAGAAATGCTTTTAGCTGCTTTAAACGGCGTAATCTTAGCAGCAGTATTATTATTATTTACATGGGCTTATAAAGGTCATTTTTTAACAGCCTTGGCTATATCAATATCCTTGATTGTGGTGATTGTTGTTGCAGGTCTTATAGGTACCTTTATTCCATTGTTTTTAGATAAAAGAGGTATTGACCCTGCTATAGCCACTGGGCCTTTCATAACGACCAGTAACGACATTTTTGGCATCTTGATTTATTTCTGGATAGCCAAAATGGTGTTAGGCATTTAGTGGTCTAGACCATAAATTCTTTTTTTACATGAAAGCCATCAATCTTAAAGAAAAACATGCTGAATTCAAAGCACAATGGCATCCGCATCAAATTGCAATTGTGGATGATATGCAAGTATTATTGGCAAAAATACAAGGCGAGTTTGTTTGGCATGCCCATGAAAATGAAGATGAACTTTTTCAAGTCCTAAAAGGGACATTGTACATGCAGTTCAGAGGAAAAACTGAGGTAGTAAAGGCAGGTGAAATCATCGTGGTACCAAAGGGTGTTGAGCATAATCCCATGACCAAAGACGGTGAGGAAGTACATCTGCTTCTATTTGAAAAACTGAGCACCTCACACACTGGAAACGTGGTTCATGAAAAAACCCAGCATCTTTACCCAAAAATATAATCGATTCAATGAAAGTTTTACATTTAGATACAAACCACCCACTACTGATTGAGCAATTAGATCAATTAGGATTTCAAAACGATGTGGATTATACCTCAACCAAGAATGAAATTGAAAGAAAAGTCAATGCTTATGATGGTCTAATCATACGAAGTAGATTTGCCATAGACGCATCATTCTTGGATAAGGCCACGAATCTGAAGTTTATTGGCCGTGTTGGTGCTGGTCTTGAAAATATTGACGTTGAACATGCTAAATCAAAAGATATTTTTTTAGCGGCGGCACCAGAAGGCAATAGAAATGCAGTCGGCGAACACACCTTGGGAATGTTGCTTTCCTTGTTCAATAAACTGAACAAGGCCGATCAAGAAGTTAGAAATGGGAAATGGGATCGGGAAGGCAATAGGGGTATTGAACTCGATGGTAAAACGGTTGGTATCATTGGCTATGGTAATATGGGCAAGGCCTTTGCCAAAAAATTAAAAGGATTCGATACCGAAGTAATCTGCTACGATATCGTAGGAGGGGTTGGGGATGAAAACGCACGCCAAGTGGGTATTATGGAACTTCAACAAAAAACCGATGTGCTTAGCTTGCATGTACCCGAAACATCCGAAACTTTAGGGATGATCAATGACGCGTTTACAAATACCTTCCAAAAACCATTTTGGTTATTGAATACCGCCCGGGGCAAATGTGTAATTACCCAGGATTTGGTCAAGAATTTAAGATCAGGCAAAATCCTAGGCGCCGGATTGGATGTTTTGGAGTATGAAAAATCAAGTTTTGAGGATATGTTTGATGAGCATAACCTTCCTGAAGCCTTTCACTATCTAATTAAAGCAACAAATGTGTTATTCACTCCCCATGTTGCCGGCTGGACAGTTGAAAGCAAAGAAAAACTGGCACAAACCATCGTCGATAAAATCAAAGAAAGATTTTGCTAACTTTAAAGGGTATGCACCAAGCTAAAATTCCTTTATCATGCAATCAAAAGCAACATCACCAGCACAATACATAAGTGAACTACCTGATGACCGTAAAGAGGTCATTTCTAAACTGAGACAAACTATCCGCAACAATTTACCAAAAGGATTTGAAGAGCAAATGAGTTATGGTATGTTGGGTTATGTTGTGCCGCATAGCACGTATCCTGATGGATACCATTGTAGTCCTGAACTTCCACTCCCTTTTATCAATCTAGCTTCACAAAAAAACTTTGTCGCTCTTTACCATTCCGGCATATATGCCAGTACGGAATTATATGATTGGTTCGTTGGTGAATATCCCAAATATGTAAAAACGAAGCTCGATATGGGTAAAAGCTGTGTTCGATTCAAAAAGCTGGAAACCATTCCTTATGAACTCATTGGCGAACTTTGCACCAAGATGACCGTCGCAGAGTGGATAGCCCTTTATGAAAAGAATATTAAGAAAACATAAGCCTATGAAAAATAGAGTAACAGGTCTTGGGGGATTTTTCTTTAAGACTAAAAACCCAGATAAAATAAAAGAGTGGTACAAAAACCATTTGGGAATGAATACCGACCAATACGGCTGTACTTTTTGGTGGAAGGATAAGGAAGGAAATGATTGCTCTACCCAATGGAGCCCTATGGATGAGCATACCAAATATTTTGACCCCAGCCAGAAACAATTCATGATGAATTTCAGGGTAGAGAATTTGGTTGAACTATTGGAAACACTAAAAAAAGAAGGCGTAAAAGTTGTGGGCGAAATCGAGGAATACGAATATGGAAAATTTGGTTGGATTTTAGACCCCGAAGGCAACAAATTGGAACTATGGGAACCTGTTGACAAAGCATTTCTTCCTTAATAAATCAGTTGTTTTATAGCCTTTAATATGTATTCGCCAATAAACTCCTGAAGTATGGTCAAGATTGTTTGGCCCCATTTCTTTGATGTCCAAATATTTGTTACATTTAACATTCATATTAACAACCAAAAATTAAATAATATGTCAGACGATAAAAAGGATTTAGGGGATAAAGCAGAAGATGCTTTTGATGGCGCTAAGAAAAAAGCCAAAGATTTAGGCGAAAAAGCCGACGAAAAATTTGAGGACGCAAAAGAAGCTACCAAGGATTTCGCCGAGGATGCAAAAGAGAAAGCCAGTGATTTTGCTGAAGATGCCAAGGAGACAGCCAAGGAATTCACCGAAAGTGCCAAAGAAGCATTTAGCGGTGCTGGAGGTGACAACAAGAAGTTGATTGCAGGGATTTTGGGAATTGTTCTAGGATCATTGGGAGTGCATAAATTCATTTTAGGTTATACGAAAGAGGGTATAATAATGCTGGCAGTAACCCTTGTTCTTGGTTTTTTCACATGCGGAATTGGTGCTTCATTAATGGGTCTTTTAGGGCTTGTTGAAGGGATACTATATTTAACCAAGTCTGATGAGGAATTTTACAATACCTATCAGGTGGGTCAAAAACCTTGGTTCTAAATTAAACTAAGCCAGACTTAAAAACTCTGGCTTTTTTATGGCATATACTATCGTAATATTGCAATATATAAATACATGTTGAAAATTACCATAACACAGTATTTTCAATACGCGGAAAATTAATTGGACTCTTCACTCTATACAATAAAGACAAAGAATTCCATTCATTTTTAAAAGAGAACATGAATAAAGTTTCCTTCTAGAACAAAGAAGTAAAATAGGGTCAAAAATTCGTTCTTTGGGAATTAGACTAGCCTTCTCCGTTTTGCAGATTCTCGGCAAACTTTCGTTCAAGCTCAGCCTGAAACTCTTCCATAACAGGTTTTACCGTGCTTTCGGGCAAGTCGGCTATTCGTATATACATTAATCCATCTACCGAATTATTAAAAAGTGGATCCACATTGAAAGCCACCACTTTTGCATTTTGCTTGATGTATTTTTTGATAAGAACAGGCAAGCGAAGGTTGCCGGGCTCAACCTCATTGATCATACGGTCAAATTTGTTGAGGTCAGCTTCAGTCTCATCAAAAATGAATTCCTTATCGGCATCCTTTAATTTAACCTTAAATTCCTTTTTAGGACTAATATACTGCGCCACATAAGGATCCCAATAGTTACTTTTCATAAACTCGATCATCAACGATTTGGAAAAGTTTGAAAATTGGTTGCTTATGCTTACCCCACCAATCAGGTATTTATGTTCCGGATGCCTTAATGTGGTATGCACGATTCCCTTCCACAACAAAAATAAGGGCATCGGTTTTTGCTGGTATTTTTTAATGATATAGGCTCTTCCCATTTCAATGGATTGCTTCATCATCCCGAACAATTCAGGCTCAAACCTAAAGAGGTCTTGCAAATAAAATCCATCAATACCAAATTGTTCAAAGATCTCAGAACCCATACCCATACGATAAGCGCCAACAATTTCCTTATCATTATCATCCCATAGGAACAAATGATGGTAATACGCATCAAACTTATCCAAATCAATGGACTTGTTCGTTCCCTCACCAATAGCCCTAAACGTTACCTCGCGCTGTCTCCCAATCTCGTTCAAAATAAAAGGCATATCCTTTGCCTTTGCCAAAAACACCTCATAATTCTTGCTCTGAAGCATTCGACAATCTTTCTCCCGAAGCTTCTCTATTTCCCCTTCAATAACCTCTGTTCTAACCGCAGTTGCAATCTTCTTAGGCGTTTTTGGAAGCTTCAAAGAAGTAGGTAATTGATCAATTAGTCGCTCTTTTTCGTAGGCATTTGAAAGTATGTAGGTTTTTTTGCGCAATAACTCAGTAAAATCCGCCAAGGTCTCCTGTTCATTTTGGGAATCGACAGAAATAGGTTGCCCTATGCGAACTTTGATGGGTCGATTTTTTTGGGAATAGACCTCAGATGGTAATTTAGCTGTTCTGAAAATATCGCTGATCTTTGACAATCGATAAAAGAACGTACTATTCCTTGCATGAAAATAAATGGGGACTACTGGCACATTGGCCCTGCGTATGAGTTTAAGGGCCGCCTCTTCCCAGGGTTTGTCAACAATCAATCTTCCATCTTTATACGTTGAGACCTCCCCTGCTGGAAAAATGCCCAAAGGATGACCTTCCCTTAAATGCGACATGGCACTTTTAAAGCCTGCAATGCTACTCTTTGCATCTTTATGATTTTCAAAAGGATTCACAGGTAAAATATAAGGGACCATAGGTTCTATTCTATTGAGCAGAAAGTTGGCGATAATCTTAAAATCAGACCTATGGGTAACCAACAGTTTTAAGAGTAAAACACCATCTATTCCCCCCAAAGGATGATTGGAAATGGTGATATAAGCTCCTTCCTTGGGTAAGCGTTTAAAATCTTCCTCAGGTATTTCAAAATCAATTTGGTAATGTTTTAGAATGGCATCCAAGAACTCGATTCCTTCAAGATGTTTATGCTTTAGATAAAACCTATTGATGGCTGAGATTCGAGTAACCTTCATTAAGACCCACCCCATAAAGGTGCCCAAAAAACCGTATTTGTGTAGGTTGATGGCCTTGGCTACTTCCTTCGCGGTCACTAAACCCATGCTTTGTATAATTTAGGAACCATAAATATAGCAAAATCCCTATTGGAAGTGCTCTATTAACAGTACAGAAATAAAATGCAAATCAATTACTTTACTACCAGTTGCACCGTTTCATTCGCACGTTGTTCAAGTAATATTTCCTTACCATTTTGTAATGAGTCAATTGCGTCGGCATTGAAATGTCTGATCGTATAAAGTGAGACTCCCTCATGGCAAACCACTTTAAATCGACCTTTCAACAAATGCAACAATTCTTGTAGTTGACCAAATTTATTATCTACACAAACCGAAAAACTAATAGCGGAATTCTGAATCAAATCAACTTTCATTTTATGATCATGCAACATTTTAAAAAGTTCGCTGATACTGTTCTCTACAATAAATGAAAAATCCAAGGATGAAAGCCTCATTAATACTTGGTCTTTTTTCATAATATAACAGGGGACTAGAGGTTCTAAAGTCGTGCCTTTACCAACTGTTGTGCCATTGCCTTTGGGGTTTAAGAATGATTTTACCAACAGTGGAATCTCTTTTCTTTGTAGGGGCTGCAAGGTTTTAGGGTGAATTACAGACGCCCCATAAAAGGCCAACTCAATAGCTTCCCGATAAGATATCTTATTCAATAATTGTGCCTCTTCAAAATAGCGCGGGTCTGCGTTCAAAACCCCAGGAACGTCCTTCCAAATAGTAACTGAATTGGCATCTAGACAGTAGGCAAAAATAGCCGCCGTATAATCCGAGCCTTCACGACCCAAAGTTGTTGTAAAGTTGTTGTCATCGCTACCTAAAAACCCCTGAGTGATGTACAACTGGTTTTTGTCTATTCCTTCGGCTATACTTTGTTGTGTTTTTTCCCAATTCACAATAGCATCACGATAGCTATTGTCGGTTTTGATGAAATTTCGAACATCCAACCAGGAGTTTTTAATCCCAACTTCATTTAAATAGGCACTTAAAATAGTAGTAGAAGCCAATTCACCATAACCAACTACTTGATCATAGACAAAATTATAATTGGGCGATTTATTCCAAACCAAGAACCCCTGAACCTCATCAAACAATACTTTTACTTTTTCAAAAACTGAGTGTTTCTCGTTTTTAAACAATTCCAATAAAATCGTATTGTGGTACTCAATAACCTCTTGTACAGCGGAAGCAAGTCCATTCTTATCATCAAAATAGGAATTCACTATTTTTTCCATGGCATTGGTTGTCTTGCCCATTGCTGATAATACCAACAAAGTGTTTTCATGACCAACTTCTTTTAAAACCTTTACCAGGTTCTTTGCGCCATCGGCATCCTTAACCGATGCGCCACCAAATTTGAATATTCTCATATATTATTTAAATAATTCTGTATTCCTTTTTCATCTAAGTGAACAACATCCCAATCACGCAAAACCCTTGCTCCCTTTTTTTCATAAAATGCTATTGCCGGTTCATTCCAATCCAATACCTCCCAACTAATTCGCTTAACACCTTGTTTAGCACAATATTTTACAACTTCATTTAATAGTGCGGTACCCAGCCCACTACCCCTCATAGCTTCTGAAACCACCAAATCCTCTAAATGTATTATTGGGCCTTTCCAAGTAGAATAACGATTGTAAATCAATGCCATTCCGACAATTTTTGATTTGGATTCTGCCACAAAACAATGAAATAGTTTTTCAGCACCAAACCCATCATTAACCAAATCGTCCGTAGTTACCTCAACAGCATTGGCCTCCTTTTCAAAGCTGGCCAGTTCCTTTATAAGTTCAAGAACGTATTGCATGTCCTCGGCATTGGCTTCACGAATAGTATATTCCATAATTGTTACAAATAAAACACAAAGTTATAAATTTAAAAAATCAATTTCCTACGAAACCGTTATAGTTTCACAAATTAACCGATATTTGTACTCAAATTACACATGCAAAATGATTGATAAAAGACACAAAACGCTTGGTGAATTTATTATTGAAAATCAATCTTCGTTTCAATATTCCTCTGGAGAACTTTCGAAGCTTATTAATGCCATACGCTTGGCCGCTAAAGTTGTTAATCACGAAGTGAACAAGGCTGGTTTAATTGATATTCTCGGTGCTGCAGGAGAAACCAATATTCAGGGTGAGAATCAACAGAAATTGGATGTTTTTGCCAATGAAAAGTTTATTCAAACCTTAAAAAATCGCGAAATTGTTTGTGGCATAGCTTCTGAAGAAGAAGATGATTTTATAAGTATTAATAGTAATGATGAGCAACATCAGAATAAATATGTGGTGTTGATCGATCCATTGGATGGCTCGTCAAATATTGATGTGAACGTATCTGTGGGTACAATTTTCTCAATTTATAGAAGAATCACACCAGTAGGCACTCCTGTCAGATTGGAAGATTTTCTACAACCAGGCAGAAATCAAGTCGCTGCAGGATATATTGTTTATGGCACTTCCACCATGTTAGTCTACACTACAGGACATGGTGTCAACGGATTTACATTAAACCCAGCCCTAGGAACTTTTTACCTTTCGCATCCCAATATGGAATTTCCGGAGTCCGGAAAAATATACTCTGTAAATGAAGGGAATTATATTCATTTTCTACAAGGCGTAAAGGACTATATAAAGTATTGCCAACAAGAGGAAGGTGATAGACCATACACTTCAAGATATATAGGTTCTCTGGTTTCTGATTTCCATAGGAATATGATCAAAGGAGGTATTTATATGTACCCAAAGAGCAGCATTACGGAAAGCGGAAAATTACGTTTGTTGTACGAATGTAATCCTATGGCCTTTATTGCCGAACAAGCCAATGGTGTGGCAACTGGGGGGCGAACAAGAATACTCGATATTGAACCTACAGAATTGCACCAACGTGTACCTTTCTTTTGTGGAAGTAAAAATATGGTAGAAAAACTACAGGAATTCCTGGACAAATATCAATAAACGAAGCACTCAGTATTTTATATACTGTTTAAATATTCTCTATTTTTTTTTAATCAAATAGAGATAGTCCTCAAAATCTATCCTACCTCTAAAAATTGCAATCGATTTTCCTATGATGGCATCTGCCTTCTTATTTGAATAGCCTAAACCAATAGCATACTTTTTCAACAAAACCATTTCTTCTTTTTCAATTTCATAATCGGCGAAAATTATTTTAAAGAGATCAAACAAACGTTCCAATCGTTGAACAGCACTATTGGAAGGGTTAATAGCGTATTTGTTAGACTTTTTCATAACCTCCTTGTAATCAGCATCTGAAATTCCAAGCTTACTTGCAAAACTGTCTATAACTTTGCGTTCCTTATCATTAATTTCCCCATCCACGGCTGCCAAAGACGCCATAGAAGCAAAATGAGCCAAATTTGTGCGTTTCTCACTATGGTTATATAAATCTGAAATAGACATACGTACTGACTTTTGTGTAAACTAAGATAATTTTTTTAAAAGTGATAATTTAGATTGCGAATGATTATTTTATTGCACTTATTGTTGACTATACAATACGCTACTTAATGACAAAGGACCCACTTTATAGCATTGCGGAAAACTGGTTTGCCCAACAAGGTTGGAAACCCTTTGCCTTTCAAAAACAAACCTGGAAAGCCTTTTTACAAGGAAAACATGGACTTTTGAATGCCCCAACAGGTAGTGGTAAAACATATGCCCTTTGGTTCCCGATAGTACTGGATTACATTAAGAACAATCCCGACTACAAATCTAAACACAAAAAGGGATTGAAAGCCATTTGGATTACACCGTTGCGTGCATTATCGCATGAAATAAAACAATCGGCAGAAAGGGTTGCCAGCGATTTAGGAACTAGTTTAACGGTAGGCATTCGTTCAGGAGACACAAGTACAAGTGAAAGGGCAAAGCAAAAGAAGAGCATGCCCGATTTGCTTATTACGACACCGGAAAGCCTACAATTATTATTGGCCACCAAAGGCTATGACCAAAGTTTCAAGAATTGTTCGGCCATTGTGGTAGATGAATGGCATGAACTTTTAGGAACCAAAAGAGGTGTTCAAACAGAACTTGGCCTTTCAAGACTTAAAACAGTTGCCAAAAACTTACGTATTTGGGGTATCTCGGCCACCATTGGCAATCTGGATCAGGCAAGACAAGTTTTACTTGGGCCCTATTCATCGGCCATGGAAAATTCTGTGATGATCAAGGCCAACCTTAAAAAGAAAATCACGGTCAAAAGTATTATTCCTTCCCAAATGGAAACTTTTCCCTGGCGGGGACATTTAGGGCTTCGTTTACTGGAAGATGTAATACCCATAATAAATAACAGCAAGACAACATTGCTTTTTACCAATACACGGAGTCAGTGCGAAATCTGGTTTCAAAAAATACTGGAAAAGCATCCTGAATTTGCTGGTGAGATTGCCATGCATCATGGCAGCATTAATAAAGAAACAAGACAATGGGTAGAACAGGCCATTCGCAATGAAAGTCTTAAGGCTGTGGTATGTACTTCCAGTCTGGACCTAGGGGTTGATTTTGCTCCTGTTGAAACTGTAGTTCAAATTGGAGGACCAAAGGGGATTGCACGATTTTTACAGCGTGCCGGTCGCAGTGGTCATAGACCAGGCAAAGAAAGTGTCATATACTTTTTACCAACACATGCCATTGAGCTTGTCGAAGCCTCAGCATTACAACAGGCTGTAAAGAAAAATACTGTGGAAGACCGTATACCGTATCTCAATAGTTTTGATGTTCTCATACAGTACCTGACAACCCTGGCTGTGTCGGATGGGTTTTATCCCGATGAAATATTTTCTGAAATTAAACAGACCTTCTGTTACCAGGCCATGAGCAAAGAACAATGGCAATGGCTGCTGAATTTTGTTGTATTGGGCAGCCAAAGTCTTCAGACCTATGATGAATACAAGAAAATTGAGGTAGAAGAAGATGGATTGTTCAAAGTGAATAATAGAGGTATTGCCATGCGGCATCGCTTTCAAATCGGCACCATAGTTGGCGATGCCAATTTAACGGTACGCTACCAGAAAGGGGGGTATATCGGCACCATTGAAGAGTCTTTCATTACTAAATTAAAAGCTGGTGACGTTTTCACCTTTGCAGGAAGAAATCTTGAATTTATTCGCGTAAAACAAATGCAGGTACATGTGAGAAATTCGAATAAAAAATCAAGTAAGGTACCTGCCTGGATGGGTGGTAGATTAACACTTTCTGCCCAGATGTCAGAGTTGCTAAGAAATGAGTTGTATTCCGCATCACTCCCTGATTCAGAGCAATCCATTGAAATAAGATCGCTTTCCCCCCTGTTCAAAAAACAGCGTGAGGAAAGTATTGTTCCCAAACCCAACGAGTTTCTCATCGAATCCTTTAAAACCAGCGATGGTTATCATCACATCTTCTACCCTTTTGAGGGGCGCTTTGTACATGAGGCCATGGGAAGCCTTTTGAGTTATCGTATAAGTTTGTTGTCTCCAATTACATTTTCACTAGCTTTTAATGATTATGGTTTTGAATTGCTTTCCGATCAGAAATTGGATATGCAGGAGGTGTTGGACAATAACCTATTCACAACCGAATATCTATTCGATGATTTACAAAAAAGTTTGAATTCTACCGAAATGGCAAGGCGCAAATTTCGCGATATTGCAGTAATAAGCGGCATGGTATTTACCGGCTATCCGGAAAAGGGAATAAAAATGAAGCATTTACAGAGCAGTTCACAATTGCTGTTTGATGTTTTCAAGGATTATGAAGCAGATAATCTATTGTATCAGCAGGCCTTTACAGAAACCTTTGAACATCAGCTGGAAGAAGGCCGTTTACGATTGGCACTAGAGCGAATTGCCCTTCAAGAGATCGTTTGGAAACGTTGCCAACAACCAACTCCGTTTTCATTTCCTTTGATTACCGATAGGCTTCGCGAAAAGCTTTCAAGTGAAAAATTGGCAGACCGCATTAAACGAATGACCGCAAAACTTTTGAAAAAATAACCCTGTGACCCAAAACATTCAAATACAAAATCAAAGCTTTGTATTGCACCCATCCGGATCCCTGTTTTGGGAAGAAAAATCGGCACTTTTTATTAGTGATGTACATCTGGGTAAAATAAGCCACTTTCGAAAGTACGGTGCTGCAGTTCCCCAAAAAGCCATTCAAGCCAATTTTGAATTAATGGATGAAGTGGTTGAATTTTTTAATCCCAACACTGTTTATTTTTTGGGGGATTTATTCCATTCGTACATAAATAGCGAATGGAACCTTTTTGAAGATTGGGTGTCAAAAGCAAAGGCCGAAATCATCTTGATCTATGGCAACCATGATATTATTTCGCCTATAAAATACGAGAACCTGGGGATTCAATTTTTAGATGAACTTATTCTTGAAAACATTCTACTCACCCATCATCCAGAAGAACGAAAAGGTTTTTTTAACTTTTGTGGACATATCCATCCGGCGATTAAAATCCGTGGGAGTGGTAAACAATCACTCAGACTTCCTTGTTTTTTCAAAAGTCCGAACCAATTGATACTTCCCGCTTTTGGCGAATTTACTGGGTCGTTTACGCTTAAACCTACTAAAAATGACCAAGTATATGCCATTGCCGAAGGCATGATCATAAAAATATAACCCTTCTTTTGGGTGAAGATCGGCTTCAACCTATATTTGCACAAATTCTAACGGTTGACCCAAGCTACAATTCAACAACTGTTCGCACAGTCTTCGCAAACGCGAAAACTGCAAACTTCTATTGCCCAATCCCAACTTCTCGACTCCGATCGAACTGACAGAATTATATTAAAAGGCCTAATAGGTTCTGCCCTTTCCTTTGTTATTTCGGATGTTTTCAAAAATTCGGAACTCCCCTTTTTATTGGTTTTCAATGATAAGGAAGAAGCAGCTTATTACCTGAATGATCTTGAACAACTTGTTGGCGAAAAAGATGTTTTGTTCTATCCAGGAAGTTATCGCAGACCATACCAGATTGAAGAAACCGATAATGCCAATGTACTTTTAAGGGCAGAGGTTTTGAACCGTATAAATTCGAGAAAAAAACCGGCCGTAATAGTTACCTATCCAGATGCCCTTTTTGAAAAAGTAGTCACTAGAAAAGAGCTTGACAAGAATACTTTAAAGATAAAATTAAACGATTCCCTTTCATTGGATTTTCTGAATGAGGTGCTTTTTGAGTATCAATTCAAAAGGGTGGATTTCGTGACAGAACCTGGTGAATTTTCAGTTCGTGGCGGTATAGTCGATGTCTTTTCTTTTTCCCATGATGAACCTTACCGTATTGAATTTTTTGGCGATGAAGTTGATAGCATTCGAACTTTCGATGTTGAGACCCAATTGTCCACTGAAAAAGTCAATAAAATCGCCATCATTCCGAATGTAGAGAATAAGTTTTTGAACGAAACCCGAGAGAGTTTCCTCAAATATATTTCGCCCAAGACCATTGTCTTCACTAAGAACCTCGAGATGCTCTATGGCCGGTTGGATTCGTTCTTCACTAAGGCTGAAGAATCATTCGCCAAATTATCACAAGACATAAAGCATGCCGAACCAGATGTGCTGTTTGTGAATTCCCAATTGTTGAAATCGCAGTTGCAGGATTATTGCTTGATTGAAATGAATGGGTCGAGTATAAGTTTAAATGTAGCACAAGGAGAAGAACTGGTCTTTAGAACCAAACCTCAACCCTCTTTCAATAAAAAGTTTGATTTATTGATTGATAACCTAAATGAAAATAACCGAAAAGGATATACCAATTATATCTTTTGTGCTTCGGACCAACAGGCCAAACGCTTCCATGATATTTTTGATGAGGTAGACCATGACATCAAGTATTCAACGGTGGTTTTTCCCATATTTCAGGGGTTTATTGATGATGATTTAAAATTGGTGTGCTATACAGACCACCAGATATTTGAGCGCTATCACAAATTCCATCTAAAAAATGGATATGCGAAAAAACAGGCGATTACCCTAAAAGAACTTAATAAGTTAGAGGTTGGGGATTATGTGACCCATATTGATCACGGCATCGGAAAGTTTGGCGGACTTCAAAAAATAGATGTTGAAGGGAAAAAACAGGAAGCCATTAAGCTTATGTACGGAGATCGCGATATTCTTTACGTAAGTATCCATTCACTTCACAAAATATCCAAATTCAATGGCAAGGATGGTGCAGTGCCAAAGATCTATAAATTAGGCTCCGCAGCTTGGAAAAAATTAAAGCAAAAGACCAAGTCACGAGTTAAGAAAATTGCATTCGACCTTATCAAGGTATATGCGAAACGCAGACTTGACAAAGGGTTTCAGTATGATCCGGACAGTTATTTGCAATTGGAGCTGGAAGCCTCTTTTATCTATGAGGATACGCCAGACCAAAGTAAAGCTACTGAAGACATAAAGCAAGATATGCAAAGTGAGCGGCCAATGGATCGGCTTGTTTGTGGTGATGTAGGTTTTGGTAAGACCGAAGTTGCCATACGCGCAGCATTCAAGGCTGTGGATAATGGCAAACAGGTTGCGGTTTTAGTACCTACGACCATTTTAGCGTTTCAACATCATAGGACTTTTACCGAACGATTGAAAGAAATGCCAATAACGGTAGATTACCTTAATCGATTCAGAACAGCCAAGGAGAAACGCGAAACCCTTGCAAATCTAGAAAGTGGTAAGGTTGATATTATAATAGGAACGCATCAACTCGTAAACAAAAATGTAAAATTCAAAGACCTTGGGTTATTGATTGTAGATGAGGAACAAAAGTTTGGAGTTTCTGTCAAGGATAAATTAAAATCAATCAAGGAAAATGTTGATGTACTTACGCTTACCGCAACTCCCATCCCGCGAACACTGCAGTTTAGTTTAATGGCAGCGCGTGACCTGTCTGTAATCAATACCCCACCCCCAAACCGCTACCCTATTGAAAGTCATGTTATCAGATTTGGAGAAGAGACTATTCGCGATGCCGTGAATTATGAAATTCAACGAGGGGGTCAAGTGTTTTTTATTCACAATCGAATCGAGAATATAAAGGAAGTGGCGGGAATGCTTCAACGTTTGGTCCCAGATGCCAAGATTGGTATAGGCCATGGCCAAATGGAGGGCAAAAAATTGGAAACCCTTATGCTTGCCTTTATGAATGGGGAATTTGATGTTCTTGTTTCAACAACCATAGTTGAAAGTGGTTTGGATGTTTCCAACGCCAATACCATCTTTATAAACAATGCCAATAATTTCGGATTAAGTGATCTACACCAAATGCGGGGACGTGTAGGGCGAAGCAATAAAAAGGCTTTTTGTTATTTCATAACACCGCCGTTTGATGTCATGACCAATGAAGCCCGAAAAAGAATTCAGGCATTGGAGCAGTTTACCGAGCTGGGAAGCGGTTTCAATATTGCGATGAAAGATTTGGAAATTCGCGGGGCCGGTGATTTATTGGGAGGCGAACAAAGTGGATTCATCAACGAAATAGGTTTTGATGCCTATCAGAAAATCTTGGCAGAGGCCATAGATGAATTAAAGGAAAATGAATTCAAGGACTTATATGATGAGGTTGAAGGGCATCACGAGAAAGTCTATGTGAAAGATACCCAAATCGATTCTGATTTTGAATTACTTTTCCCAGATGATTACATTAACAATATTACAGAACGATTGAATCTATACACTGAACTTAATTTAATAAAAGAAGAAGAAGCCTTACAGAAATTTGAATCAGAAATAATCGATCGTTTTGGTGAACTGCCAACACAGGTTGCAGACTTGCTGAATTCGGTTCGTATAAAATGGCTAGCCAACAGTATTGGTCTTGAAAAAGTGGTAATGAAAAAAGGGAAGTTGATCGGCTATTTTATAGCAGATCAAGAATCGGCTTTTTACCAAAGTCAAGCCTTTACTGAAGTATTAAAGTTTGTTCAAACCCATGCGAACACCTGTAAGATGAAGGAAAAGGAAACCCGTAACGGGCTTCGACTGCTTTTGACTTTTGACAAAATAAAGTCAGTGGATAATGCATTGCAGGCACTGGAACCTTTTAAAAAACCGGTTGTGGTTATTACTTGAGGATAGGGTATTTGGCACAAATAAAGTTTGGTACTATTTTTGAAAACAACAGCTTATGAAAAACGCTCTTTACACTTTCTTTTTACTGGCAACCATAAGTCTTCAGGCTCAGCATTCCATTTCGGGCACTTTTTTGCCTGCCAAAGATTATAAATGGTTGATTGCCTATCGCTTAAAACCAGGAACACAAAACTATATCGCCGATACGGCGGTTCAAAACGGAGTATTTAGTTTGAAATTACCTGAAAATTCCCTGCCAGGAACTTATAGGTTGGTTTATGCCGTGCCCCAAGATGAGTTTTATTTTGATGTTATTTATAACGGAAAAGAAGATATTTCACTTGCTTTTGATTCTACAAATGGTGTTTCTTTCATAGCTTCGGAAGAAAACATATCATACAATTCCTATATTAAAAAAATCAATAGTATTGAACAACAGCTCATCACGTTTTACAAAGAAGGAAAAACCGATGAAAAAATGTTTGAAAATATTATTGGGCAGTTAAAAGAAACCCAAACTTCATTTGACACAAAAACCGATGGCCTTATTGCCCATCAGTTTATTTCTGCCAACAACCCATACATTCCTACTGGTTATGAATCTATTCAAGACTATGTTAAACATAAAAAGCAAAATTATTTTAACTCCCTGGATTTTAAGAACCCGATTTTACAGGCTTCCAGTTTTCTAACTGATAAGATTGCCAACTATGTATTCACGGCCCTTCCTTTGGAACCATTGACCCAACAACAGACCGAAAATATCATTCAAAACAATATAAGAAAGGTAGACTATTTTATTAATGGAGTAGAGCCAACATTTAAGTTACATATCTATTATACACTTTGGGCACAAGCAGCAGCAAGTACTTACAACAAAACGTCAGACTTTATTTATTACAACTATTTAAAAGCATTGGCAAACGAAACTAAAAATCAAGATATTATAGCTAAGATTGAGCTGCATAACAGACTTCGTTTGGGTGCTATTGCTCCAGAAATTACATGGAAAGATGGCGATGCTGTCCAAAGGCTAAGCGAGATGGAAGATGCTGAAAATTATGTGCTTATATTTTGGAGTAGCAGCTGTAGTCATTGTCTACGTGAACTACCTGCATTACACAGCAAACTAAAAAATAATGAAAGTGTTAGAGTGGTTGCCATTGGCCTTGAGGATGAAGATATTACTTGGAAACAGGAATCGTCAAGAATGCCACATTTTGAGCATGTCATTGCACTAGGCAAATGGGAAAGTGAATATGCCAAATTGTATGACATTCATCAAACCCCTTCTTATTTTATATTGGACAAAGACAAGCGGATTATTGCTAAACCAGAAGATGATGTTTCGGTAATCAAGTTTTTGGAAAGTAATTGAACCTAGCCCTATAAAGTCTTCAAATCCTTTATGGTTTTAAAGGCAATATCAACCTGATCATCATTAACTAATATGGTGAACTCATTCGTGGTTGAAATAACCTCATAAAGCACAATGCCTTCCCAAGCCAATCTCTGGAAAATAAAATAATAAATACCTGGAACCGAAACGTTCTCGGCTGGAAGCTTGACAGTTATCGAAGAAAGGTTATCTGCCTTTTGTGTGCACCTTTCAGCTTTGAATAAGCTCTCAACAGTACTGTCCATTATATTACTAATGACAATATTAATTTCATTTACACCCCTTGAAGAAGTATAGAATACATCTTGGTTGGCATTTATTTCTTCCAAAAGTTTTGCCTGTTGTGAAAGAATGGTATCCGATGCTAAAAAGGTATAATCAGTTAAGGAAGAACGTACCGTGATTTCCCCAATATTTTTTAAAACCTTGATAATTTTATGGGTTGCCCTGAATTCAAGATCATCTGACAATCGCTTTAAGGCCATTACAATTGCCCCATTACGAATCTCTTTTCCTAATTGTTCTTCAATTTCAGGCTTTACGATTCTAGAAAGTGAAGTTAGGTTGATTATACCCTGAGCCAGCGCACTTTGAAGAAAGGGTTTCTTTTTAATATACTGTTCAACTACCGATGATATTGTTTTCATAACTGATTGGTTGTCTTCAAATATAACATATTGTTATAAATAAAACAAATTGTGGAATTACAAAGCTAAAAGTGATAGAATGCGCTTTCCAAATGTTCAATTTCAAAGACTCTTTTATTCTTAAGAATGGTGATAACATCGAACCGTACCTCAACATCAAGATCATGTTCAATCACATAGTGATCAGCTCCTAGAACAAGTAACCCAATTTTCTTTTTAGTAATGGTTTCAGCGATGTTTTCAATAAAGTCTGAGCTTCTTGATCGCACTTCAATGACAGCAAGGATATTTTCTTTCCTAGCTATAATATCTATTTCAGCTTTTAAGTACCTATAATTCCTATACTTGATGGTATATCCTTTTTTAATCAAGAAATCGACTGCAATTTGCTCTCCTTCCTTACCAAATTCGTTGTGTTTTCCCATACTTTATTTATCAATTTAGGTAAAAACCTGCATTTCATCGAAAAAATATGCGCTTAACCGTCTCATTTAAACATATCAACGTAAATTGGTAAGCATAACAACGAAAATAATTGGATTTATATAATATCCAATTTGATTAGACGTTAAGAATTTGCCCCCTACGCACATGAACGTTCTTAAAGCCTAAAATTACTATGGAATACTTCGTTAATTGTAACACCTCTACATTAGCGCCGTACACAACTCCCTTGGATAAAACCAGGGCAGCGCATTTGTACCGACGATTGGGGTTTAGCGCCTCAGTAGAGACTATTAATCAAACAGTCGGCTTATCGGCTGGTGCTTTAGTAGACAATCTTGTTAATCAAGCCCTTAATATGGCTCCCACTCCTGCCCCTACATGGGCAGATTGGAACAATAGCAACTATCCTGCAGACGATGATGCGGCCGGGCAACTCCGACGTGCTCAACTAGACGAATTTAGACTTGCATATGCCAATGGAATGTTGGCTAATAACTTAAGGGAAAGATTGAGTTTTTTCTGGAGCAACCATTTTGTAACGGAAATCGATGTTTACAACTGTAACTCATTCCTTTATTATTACATTAATTGCCTCCAAAGAAATTCGATTGGCAATTTCAAGACTTTTGTCAGTGAAATTGGCTTGACCAGTGCTATGCTCTATTATTTAGATGGTGTATATAACAATGGAAACAATCCTAATGAAAACTATGCTAGGGAATTGTACGAGCTCTTTACCTTAGGGGATGGCAATGGATATACCGAAATGGACATCATTGAAACGGCAAGGGCCATAACAGGTTATGTAGAACGCGGTGAATTAGGTTGCGAAGCAGTAACTTTTGATCCCACAAGATTCGATGCCGGAAGTAAAACCATCTTTGGTCAAACCGGGAATTGGGACTATGATGGCGTAATTGATAATCTATTTCAACAACGCCCTAACGAAATAGCACAATTCATTTGTAGAAAACTTTATGAGTTCTTTGTGCATCCAGACTCCAAAGATGCTGCCAATAATGCACAAGTCATAATTGACGGCATGGCAAGTACTTTCGTTTCAAGCAATTTTGAGCTTGCTCCAGTTTTATCGCAGTTGTTCAAAAGCCAACACTTTTTTGATGATGAGGCCATTGGAGTGATTATTAAAAGTCCATTTGACATGTACTTTAATTTTTTAAATGAATCTGGATTTACCTATAATGACACCAATGTAGCTGAATTGATCAACTATAGTGGTCTGCTCAGTCAAAGGTTATTCGATCCTTTTGATGTTGCCGGTTGGCAAAGAGATCGTTCTTGGATCAATACTAACTTTATCATTGGTCGTTGGTTGACAATAGAGTCAATTATTGAAAACTTCTATCAAGCTGACAATGAACAATTCAGGGCATTCGCCTTGGCAATTACCGGCAATGATGGATTGACCAGCAATAACCCTGACGTTATTGCAAGGCCTATCATTGACTTGGTACTACCTAAAGGGCTTCTTACAGAGCCTGATTATGAAAAGGCTTTCGCCATTTTCAGAAGTGATATAGATGAGACCTATTATGAAGGTGGCACAACCCCTTCATGGACCTTGGCAATTTGGCCACAAGCGCCATTCCAAGTGTATTTATTACTTCAATATTTGGCTAGAGAACCTGAATTTCAACTTAAATAAACCTACGACTATGTGCGATACTCACGAT
>CBDUKE010000038.1:0-27598 GCA_965367725.1 uncultured Maribacter sp.
CTGATTGTTTATATGGGTATATTATGATTTATTTTGGTAAAATAAATCTTAAGGGCAATTAATGGGAAGCTTATTCGACCCAATTTGTGCAACATTTAAATCCCCATTGGTGGTTGAAATGAAAAAAGTATTGTAAATAGAAACTATGGGTATAAAGTACAGAACCATCATAATGTTTATAGGTCTTTTGGCCATAACAAATTCCTGTTCAGAGGTGCAGGGTTCGAAAACGCTGCGCTTAGGCCATGGTTTGGATGTAAGTCATTCCGTGCATAAAGCAATGGTAAAAATGGGTGAGGATTTGGCCCGTCTTTCGGATGGTAAATTACTGTTGAAAATCTATCCCAGTCAGCAGTTGGGCACCGAGCGTCAATGTTTGGAACTGTTACAGATTGGAAGCTTGGATATGACCAAAGTATCGGTAGGGGTATTGGAAAATTTCGCACCCAATATGAGGGTGTTGGGCCTCCCCTTTCTGTTTCGCGATCGAGCGCATTCTTTTAAGGTATTGGACGGCCCTATTGGGCAGCAACTACTCAACAGTGGTAAAAGATATTGGCTGAAAGGGTTAGGCTATTATGATGCCGGAAGCCGTAGTTTTTACACCAAAGACAAACCGGTCAATAGCCCCGAAGACTTAGAGGGGCAAAAGATACGGGTCATGGAAAGTGTTACCGCCATGGATATGGTACGCGGCCTCGGCGGTTCTCCCACACCTATTTCATGGGGGGAGCTTTATACTGCTCTACAGCAGGGAGTGGTTGATGGGGCAGAGAACAATCCGCCTAGTTTTTATCTGTCAAGACATTATGAAGTCTGTAAATACTACTCTTTGGACGAGCATACCGTACTGCCCGATGTACTACTGGCCGGCACCCATTTATGGGACAAACTGTCAGAAAAAGAGCAGACATGGTTGAAGCAAGCTGTCGAAACATCGGTCGTATACCAACGGAAGTTATGGCTCGAAGCAGAAAATGAGGCCCTTGAGGCCGTGAAGAAAGCCGGGGTTCAGATCATAAGGCCAGACAAGACATTATTTTCGGATAAAATCAAAGATTCTTTCGATAAATACAAGGAAGATGAGGCCTTTTATGAGTTGATCTTAGCAATACAAGCAACCAAATAAAACACAACTAGAAAACCGTTCCAATGAAACTCCGAAGAAAGATCGATACAATTTTGGCCAATTTTCTTGTGATTATCATGTCTATTATGGTAATCAATGTGCTTTGGCAAGTGGCGAGTCGCTTTATTGTTGGTTCGCCAAGTTCATTTACTGATGAACTCGCACGTTATCTGATGATTTGGATCGGTATTTTAGGGGCTGCCTACGTTTCAGGGCAAAATATGCACGTGGCCATTGATGTACTTCCTTCCCGATTAAGTAGTAAGGCACAAAGGCGATTGAAGCTCATTGTAAAAGTGCTGATTATTCTTTTTTGCTTGACGGCCATGGTTATTGGCGGAAGCCGCCTGGTTTATATAACCCATGTTCTCGACCAAAATTCCCCTGCGCTTCAAGTGCCTTTATCATTGGTATATGTGGTTATTCCAATAAGTGGGGTATTGATAATCTATTATAAAATATCCGATATACTAAAAGCCTAAATTATGGAATACATTCCTATACTTGTTTTGGTAGTCAGTTTTATATGCCTTTTGGCCATCGGAACCCCTGTAGCCTGGAGTATCGCTATTTCCTCATTGTTGACTTTGTCAGTCAGTATTCCACTATTGCCGGCATTCACGACCGTTTCACAACGCATAGGTACGGGTCTCGATAGTTTTGCCCTCTTGGCCATACCGCTTTTTATACTTTCCGGAGAATTAATGAACAAGGGCGGCATCGCCCATCGTCTCATTGCCTTTGCAAAAACCTTAGTAGGTGCTTTGCCAGGAGGTTTGGCGTTGATAAATATTATATCGGCCATGTTAATGGGTGCCATAGCTGGTTCTGCCATGGCGGCGGCATCTGCCATGGGAAGTATTTTGGGTCCTGAAATGGAAAAAGAGGGGTACTCTAGGGAGTTCGGGGCAGCGGTGAATATTACGGCTGCAACAACCGGACTTATCATTCCGCCCAGTAATGTGTTGATTGTATATTCCCTGGCAAGCGGAGGAGCATCGATTGCCGCGTTGTTTTTGGCGGGATATATTCCTGGAATCCTTACAGGTTTGTTTTTAATGACAGTAGCCTCGGTATGGGCAAAGAAAAAAGGATATAAAGTAGGGAAACGCAGTAGTCTAAAAGAAATCTTCAAAACTTTTATTGATGCTCTCCCTAGTCTGTTCATGCTTGTTGTGGTCATCGGAGGTATCGTGACCGGAATTTTTACAGCTACCGAGGCGTCTGCAATTGCAGTGCTTTATAGTTTGTTACTCGGATTTTTCTATAGGGAAATTTCATTTCCCAAACTACCACAAATTTTATTGGATTCTTGCGCCACCACAGCCATTGTCATGCTATTGATTGGTGCTTCAATGAGTATGTCTTGGGCACTGAGTTATGAAAATATTCCACAGGAAATCAGTTCGGGCCTTTTGGCCTTGAGCGATAATCCCATTGTTATTCTATTGATCATCAATTTGCTATTACTCTTTGTGGGTATTTTTATGGATATGACCCCGGCCGTACTCATTTTTACGCCTATCTTTTTACCTGTAGTAACCAAATTAGGGTTAGACCCCGTTCATTTTGGAATTATTATGGTGCTTAACCTTTGTATAGGGCTTTGTACACCGCCAGTAGGCTCGGTATTGTTTGTTGGTGTGGGCATAGCAAAAACGACCATCGAAAAAGTCGTTAAGCCATTGTTACCCTTGTTTGTGGCCATGATTATTGCCTTGTTTTTGGTTACCTACTTTCCTGAGTTAAGTCTTTGGTTACCCAGAAAGTTCGGTCTATTGAATTAATGGGAATGTAATATGAAAAATGCTGCCATTGTTGCCAAATCACTGAATTAATTATTAGTCCAATAATGTTCTTAAACTGACAATTATCATATTTAATTCAAGATGTTACCCATAAATTTAAGAATTGTATAATTAAGCTGCCCAAAATGCATCTAAAATTAAGAACATGGCAAAGGTTATTGGAGCTATTGTAGTCGAAACTGAAGCCTGCAAAGGTTGTGAAGTTTGCATGCCGGTTTGCGCTGAAAAAGTGATAAGTATGTCGACAGAGGTTAATCGAAAAGGTTACCATTATGCCTTTATGAGTAATCCCGAAGCTTGCACTGGATGCACAAACTGCGCTGTCGTATGCCCAGATCGGGCAATTGCAGTATATCGAGTAAAAGTCTAATTATAATCCCACAAAAAATTATGGTATGCCTGAATTAAGATTAATGAAGGGTAATGAAGCATTAGCAGAAGCTGCGATTAGAGCTGGTATTGATGCATATTTTGGGTATCCCATTACCCCGCAATCAGAGGTAATTGAGTATTTAATGACTGAACGCCCTGAAAAAAGAACGGGTATGGTTGTATTGCAGGCTGAAAGCGAAATCGCCGCCATCAATATGGTGTATGGTGCAGCCAGTACTGGAAAGCGAGCTATGACCTCATCATCGAGCCCGGGAATCTCACTCAAACTTGAAGGAATTTCCTATTTGGCCGGAGCAGAACTTCCGGCTGTTATAGTGAATGTTGTCCGTGGAGGTCCTGGTCTTGGGACCATTCAACCTTCACAAGCCGATTATTTTCAATCGGTAAAAGGAGGCGGTCATGGTGATTTTAAGCTTTATGTACTTGCGCCTGCGTCTGTACAGGAAATGGCCGATTTTGTTGAGGATGCATTCGATATTGCGTTTAAATATCGTGCTCCGGTTTTAATTCTTTCCGATGGAATGATCGGTCAGATGATGGAGAAAGTTGTACTCAAAGACCAAAAAGAACGAATGCCCGATGAAGAGATCATAGAAAAATACGGTAGCTGGGCCACGACTGGTAAAAAAGGAAGGAAAAGAAATATCGTGACATCGCTCGATCTACAACCTGAAAAAATGGAAGCAAGAGTTCATAGATTGTTTCAGAAATATGAACAAATGGAAAAAGATGATCTGCGCTATGAAAAGATACAGTGCGATGATGCAGAATATCTTATGGTTGCCTATGGTTCAAGTGCGAGAATAGCCCAAAAAGCCGTTCAACTAGGTCGTGAAAAGGGAATCAAAGTAGGTTTGTTACGCCCTATTACCCTTTTCCCTTTTCCAAAACAACAACTTTTTGAATTGGCAGATCAAGTAAAAGGAATCTTAAGTATAGAATTGAATGCAGGACAGATGGTTGAGGATGTAAGATTGTCGGTGCAGCACAAAGTGCCCGTTGAACATTTTGGAAGAACAGGTGGCATTATTCATACACCTGAAGAAATATTGGAAGCTTTAGAACAAAAAATTATAAAAGATGGAGGTATTAGATATCATAAGACCCGAGAATCAAGTCTTTTGTAAAACCGGTTTAATGACCGATGCAACCCTGTCATACTGTCCGGGTTGTGGTCATGGTACAGCACATCATTTAACTATGGAGGTTATTGATGAAATGGGCATTGTAGAAGATACTATTGGAATAGCACCCGTAGGATGTTCCGTACTGGCTTATGATTTCATGAATATCGACATGACGCAAGCCGCTCATGGACGAGCCCCCGCCCTAGCCACTGCTATTTCAAGAACTTGGCCCAATAAGTATGTTTTTACCTATCAAGGTGATGGTGATTTAGCAGCCATTGGCACTGCTGAAACCATACATGCATGTAACAGGGGTGAGAACATCGTGATCATATTTGTCAATAATGGTATCTATGGCATGACTGGAGGACAAATGGCACCAACAACCTTGCCCGGTATGCGCACATCAACCTCGCCTTATGGACGGGAAATTGAAAGCATGGGGTCTCCTCTAAAGATGGCCGAATTAATTGCGAATCTGCCCGGTACATATCATGTAACCCGTCAATCGGTTCATACCCATAAACACGCGCGAAAGGCTAAAAAAGCTATTAAGACGGCATTTGAAAATACACGCTTGAAAAAAGGACTATCATTCGTAGAGATTGTCTCTAACTGTAATTCTGGGTGGAAAATGACGCCAATTGAATCAAATATATGGATGGAAGAAAACATGTTTCCATACTTTCCACTAGGTGATATAAAGGTGAAAGGCAAGTTAAAATAAGCAACATGACAGAAGAAATTATAATAGCAGGATTTGGTGGTCAAGGCGTATTATCAATGGGAAAAATACTGGCTTATTCGGGTATTATGCAAGATGAGGAAGTAAGTTGGATGCCTTCATATGGGCCCGAGATGCGAGGTGGAACGGCTAATGTAACAGTAATTCTAAGTGACGAGAAAATAAGTTCCCCTTATCTAAAAGTATATGATACAGCCATAATATTGAACCAACAGTCAATGGATAAATTCGAGGAGACCGTAAAACCTGGAGGCGTATTAATATATGATCCAAATGGTATAACCCACCATCCTACAAGAAAGGATATCAAAATATATCAGGTGGAAGGCTATCGATTGGCATCGGAATTGGGTAATAAAAAAGTTTTCAATATGATTGTGCTAGGAGGCTTCCTAAAGATCAAACCTATCGTTGAATTAGAGAATGTCATTGAAGGCTTAAAAAAATCTTTGCCAGAGCGCCACCACAAATTAATACCTCTAAATAAAGAGGCCATTACCAAAGGTATGCAAAACGTATTTTCATATAAGATAGAAAATCAGCTGATATCTGACCATTCTTAGAAATGCATCGGTATAAGAAAATGCACCTATGGCTATACTTATCAATAATACATAGCATTGGGCATCAGTCATAATGGATTTGTTTTATGATGCCAGTATTAGGACTACAGCCCTATTATTTAATACGTATGGCTTGTGTTGTAAAAGATAAACCTTGCTGTTCCCTCATTGAATTCATAATTCCCTCAAATAAAGGTTCAGGACAGTTTTTTGGGGTTTTCCATTCAAATATAAAATTCGACCCAGTTCCTCCTGTAATATCAATTTCGTCAATAATTATCTCTAATGTCTCTAAAGGAGCCATATATATTGGCCGGTCAAAATATCTTCTAACAGATTTACCGTGAGTGTCATAATATTCAGCCTTTAAGATATAAATGGTATCTAAATCGCTGATATTCCTTAAACTTACCATTGCGGTTAAGTTGTGTGTTGAATGTTCCGATAAACTGTAAATCTGTGAGTAAATTGAAAGATAAGATTTGCCATATTCAAGACTGTCTTTTTGGCTAATATCAATTATTCTCTTTGACCAATTTTCTGGATTTGTTGAGCTAATCTCTTTTTGTTCGTTACAACTTATTATACTTACAATTATTAATAATAGTACCAATTTTTCTTTCATTACTGATGTTTTTTTTTGCATAAAAAGATCATATGATCTTTATCCACAATATACATAGAAAAGATTCACGCTCCACTAAAACATTCCTCGTTTTTAATATGCCGAGGATTGGTCCTTTCATATTCTTATCATGATTCTACGGTCTGGACGGGACTCCCTGCGACTGCGCTCAGGATAGACTTCTCGTCCCTTACCTTGTATAACCCCATTGGATTTTGTCCAATAAAAAATCCCTTGATTTCTTAGAGATTTTGTAATGGTCTGAGCAATGGACTAGCTGAAAATTTACCAGTTAAAAAACAAATGCGTCACGTATATATTCAAACCTAAACGACTACTTACAATTGAAAAATCCTTTCCATTTGTAGCCATTTTTCACCTTCTTTGGCCCAGGGTAAGCCTTGTTGGTATTTCCACATCAATTGTTCCCACTCTTGTACTTTGGGATTGTTGGCATCCATCTCGGCTTTTATGTTTGGGTCAAAAGTGCCATCAACCTCCATGATCATAAACATGCGGTTTCCGGTCAAGTATATCTGCATGTCTACGATGCCAGCCTCCTTTATACTTTTGGTAATCTCTGGCCAAACATTTCCCGCTGCATGGTATTCCTTATACGCTTCAATCAATCTATAATCATCTTTTAAATCACAGGAATAACAGAATCGTCTCGTATTCATTTTCTAACATATTTATTTGTTGTGAATCTTAAAAGTTCGGTAACCATAGGCCGCAACTACTAAAAAGCAAATGAGCGGAAGTATGAATGAAAAATTAACCTCGGGTACACCAAGAATCTTTATATCAGTATAACCTGAACCTCCAAAATCCAAAATGGATCCCTGCAGTACAGGCATTATCGCTCCCCCAACTATAGCCATAACCAAGAATGCAGCACCAAATTTTGCATCTTCCCCTACCCCTTCCAAGGCAATGCCATAAATGGTAGGAAACATTAAGGACATGCATAAAGAAATGCCTACCAAGGAATACAGCCCTAGCATGCCTTCAATAAAAATCGCTCCAATAGTAAAAGCCATTGCTCCCATTGCAAAATACATCAACAATTTGCCAGAACTTACAAACTTTAATAAATAGGTCCCAATCCAGCGACCTATCAAAAATAAAACCAGTGCCCAATAAGCATAGGTAACAGCACTTCTATTATCTATCCCCAAGGTTTCAGCATATTGATAAATATAGGTCCAACACATAATCTGGGCACCTACATAGAACATTTGCGCTATTACCCCTTCAACAAACTTCTTGCTTTTAAAAAGTCGTTTTACGGCTGATGCTATTGAATCTTTAGCCGTCTCTTTCTTTTCCGGCATTTTTACGATTGCGATCAAAAAAAGCATGAACAACACAAATAATCCAAGTATTACATATGGATTTCGAACTACCATAAGATCTGAAACTCTAATTGCAGTTTTGGCCGATTCGGAAAGGGTGTCATAAATTACATTGCCTTGTGCATCAACATCATCAGACTGCAAAGATCCCAATATAAAAGTCTGGGCGACAAACAAGCCTGTCAATGCCCCAATTGGATTGAATGCCTGGGCTAGATTCAACCTACGCGTAGCAGTCTCTTCATGGCCCATTGACAATACAAATGGATTAGCAGTAGTTTCCAAAAAAGCGAGCCCAAAGGTCAGAATGTATAAGGCTGCCAGGAAAAAACCGAAAGCCTCATAGGCGGCAGCAGGATAGAACAATAATGCCCCTGTGGCATATAAGACTAACCCCAATAGTATTCCCTTCTTGTAGGAGTACTTTTTTACGAAAATAGCCGCTGGAAAAGCCATGGTAAAATAGCCCCCATAAAATGCCATCTGAACCCATGAAGCCTGGGTGTTGTTCAACTCCAATATTTTTTTAAACGCCGATACCATAGGATTGGTAATATCATTCGCAAAACCCCAGAGCGCAAATAAAGAGGTTATCAAAATAAAAGGCACTAAAGCCTGCTTTGAAACAACCGGTATTTTGTTTGCGTTCTTCATATCTCAATTTTGGCTGTTTGGTTTTTATTCGGTCAATAAAGAACGATCAAGGTGCACATATCCGCCGTCTACAGTGATAAATTGTCCCGTAGTGTGCGACGATCTTTCGGAAATAGTGAATAGGCAAACGTCAGCTATTTCCTGGGGGGTGGTCATACGGTTCTCAAGGGGTATTTTCTTGACGATGGATTTTAATTTCTCTGCTCCATCTTCCAATGTTTTGATCCATGTATCATAGGCTGGGGTCCAACTTTCTGCGATGATAATGGCGTTGGAACGAATACCGTACTTTATGAGGTCTACCGCCCATTCCCTCGTCAGACCCAGGATGGCACCCTTTGAAGCTGCATAACCAGAAGTTTTACCTTGGCCAGTCAGCGCTACTTTGGAGCCAATATTCAGAATATTTCCTTTTGATTTTTTTAAATATGGAAGGGCATGTTTTACAACAAGAAAATAACTCACCATGTTCAATTTCAAGGAATTCATGAATTCTTCATAGGTTGCATCTAGTCCAATCCCATCATTTACTCCCACATTATTTATCACCACATCTATTTTTCCGTATTTTTTTACAATGGTGTCTATGGCTTTTTTTATTTGGTCGGGATTGGTGACATCCGTCTTGCAAAAGATAGCATCAATTCCCTTTTTTCTGATTTGTTCTATATAGTCAAAACCCCTATCATTTCTGTCTATAACAGCAGGTATGGCGCCTTCATTGACCAAATTTTGGAGTATTGTCTGGCCAATACTACCCTTCTTACCAGCGGCACCTGAAATCACCACGACCTTGTCTTTTAAACCTAAATCCATAAACTTTTATTTTAGATTATAAAATTGTATTGCATTCATTCCCATTATTTGAGCTTGTTCAATAAGACTGAGTTTTGAAATAAAATCAGTCACCAAATGTTTCACTTCAGCATATCCACCTGCAACAAGGCAAACAGGCCAATCGGAACCAAACATTACCCTGTTTGAACCAAAGGCAGACAATACCAGGTCCATATATGGAATAATTTGTTCTGGTGTCCATGAATTATAATCGGCCTCGGTAATCATTCCCGATAGTTTACAATACACGTTTTCTTGTATGGCAATTTCTTTCATCAGCGCGGCCCACCCGTCAAAATATCCATCCTTGATATAGGGTTTGGCCATATGGTCGATAACAAATTTCTGCTGTGGAAACTTTTTTACAAACTCCAGGGCAGCCCCTAATTGATGAGGAAATATAAGGATATCGTATACAAAATTGTATTTTTCCAAATAGGAGATGCCTCTCAGAAAATTTGATCGCAACAAGAAATTATGATCAGTTTCCCCTTGGACGATATGCCTAAATCCTTTAACTTTTTCATGCTGGTTGTATGCTTCAAGGACTTTATCTATTTTATCATCCCTTAAATCAACCCAACCCACTACCCCTTTGATAAATTCGTATTTCCCTGATAGCCCTAAAAGAAAATTTGTCTCCTCCAACGTTTGATCCGCTTGTATGGCCACACAGCCATCAATACCATGTTCATCATACACTTTTTCTAAATCACCTGGCATGAAATCCTGGCGAATCATTGACATGGAATTGTCAATCCATGTATGTTTCACAGGTTCATATTTCCAGAAATGTTGATGGGCGTCAATTACCATTTACTCAAAAGCTTTACATAATTGTCTGGAAGTTCCCAATCCATCAATTCCCAATTCCACCGTATCGCCAGGCTTTAGGTATTTAGGTGGGTTGAAACCTAGGCCAACACCAAATGGCGTTCCCGTGGAAATTATATCGCCAGGCAACAGGGTCATAAATTTGCTTATATAGCTCACTACTTCCTGTACATTAAAAATAAAATCCGAGGTTGAACTATGCTGAACGGTTTTCCCATTCAATTTCAACCATAGTTCAAGATTGTTAGGGTCTTTGATTTCATCCTTGGTAGCAATAAATGGACCGATTGGAGCGAAGGTGTCGCATCCTTTTCCTTTGCACCACTGTCCTTCTTTTTCTAGTTGAAAAGCACGCTCGCTATAATCATTATGCAACACGTAACCTGCAATATGGTCAAAGGCGTTGGACTCGGAAACATGGGAAGATTTTTTACCGATGACTATGGCAAGTTCTACTTCCCAGTCGGTTTTTTTACTTCCTTTTGGGATGATCAAGTCATCATTCGGGCCTACAATGGCCGATGTAGATTTGAAAAATAAAACGGGTTCATTAGGGACTGCCATACCACTTTCTGCGGCATGTTGTGCATAGTTGAGACCAACGCAGACAATTTTTGAAGGTCTTGTCAATGGAGGGCCTAATCTTGTCTCAGGACTAATGATCGGACATTCAGATTCATTGCTGATCAACCAATTACCCAATCTTTCTATTCCGTTACTTCCAAAGAATATTTCGGTATAATCTTCCCCGAAAGCGGATACGTCGATGCGCTCTCCATTATCCAATTGAATTCCCGGTTGCTCGAATTCTGGCGGTCCAAATCGTATTAATTTCATGTTGTTTTATCCGTTTAGTTTAATAAATCCTCCGTCAATGGGAAAATCCGTACCAGTTATGAACGCTGCTTCATCGGAGCATAAATACATCGCTAGATTCCCGATTTCCTCAGGTCTTCCCATGCGACCAATGGGCTGTGTTTTTGACAGTTTTTCAAAAATTTCTTTTTCTTGTCCGGGATAATTTTTTGCAATGAATCCATCCACAAAAGGGGTATGCACACGGGCAGGGGATATACTGTTGCAACGGATTCCATTTGCTAGATAGTCTTTTGCAACGGAATATGTCATGGTCAGCACGGCTCCTTTTGACATCGAATAGGCGAACCGATCGTCGATCCCGACACTAGATGCAATGGATGCCATGTTTATAATCACCCCTCCTTTATCCTTCATATAGGGTATAACAACATGAATGCAATTATAGACTCCCTTCACATTGGTATTATAAACCCTATCCAAATCATCCTCGGCAGTATTTTCGACATTCCCTATATGTGCGATTCCGGCATTGTTTATTAGAATGTCAATGCTGCCATTTGCCGATATTTTTTCAATTGTTTCTTTCACTTCCGCTTGAATGGCAACATTACAGGCATGGGTTTTTGCCACCCCTCCAGCATTCTGAATTTCGGAAGCCAAATTTTCGCCCATGGCCATATTCATCTCCAATATATGAACGGCAGCGCCCTGTTCGGAAAGTGCCTTGGAAATAGCTTTGCCTATACCACTTCCGCCACCTGTTACTATTGCGGTCTTTCCTTTTAGATTAAATTTCATCTCGTAGGGTTTTTAATTGTGGATAGTTCGTTTTGCCAGATTTTTCCGTTTATGAAGTCGTAATCCTCTAGGGATTGAGACTTCATTGTTATGCTATACCCTGGCGATTTGGGCGGCATATATGCGCCATTATTGACAACTACAGGGTCCTGAAAATGCTCGTGCAGGTGGTCTACATATTCAATTATCCTATTATCGAGAGTTCCGCTGATGGCGATATAATCTATCATCGATAAATGTTGCACATATTCGCAAAGGCCAACACCGCCGGCATGGGGACATACGGGAATCTTAAATTTAGCCGCCATAAACATGATGGCCAAAATTTCATTTACACCTCCAACACGACAACTATCTATTTGACAGATTCCAATCGCATTTGCCTGCATCAGTTGTTTAAAGATTACCCTGTTCTGACAATGTTCGCCTGTAGCCACCTTGATAGGTTTTACGGCTGATGCTATCTTGGCATGGCCGAGGATATCATCAGGACTTGTAGGTTCTTCGATCCACCAAGGATCGAATTTTTTCAATTTTTCCATATTGGAAATAGCTTCATCAACATCCCATTTTTGGTTGGCATCCATCATTAGGCGAATTTCCGGTCCTATTTCCTCGCGTATAATCGCGGCTCGGCGCATGTCGTCTTCCAAATCTGCCCCGACCTTGATTTTCATATGCTTGAATCCGGCAGCCTTCGCCTCTCTGCAAAGCCTTCTCATTTTTTCATCGGAATAGCCCAACCATCCTGCCGATGTAGTATAAGCGGGATAACCATTTTTTAAAAGATCATCGATTCTATCTTGTTTCGTACGCTCAATTTTTTTGAGCATTGCTACTGCTTCTTCCGATGTGACGGCATCGGTTATATATGTAAAATCGACACATGAAACGAGTTCTTCCGGTTTCATATCGGCCAATAGTTTCCAAAGCGGTTTGCCCTCTACTTTGGCGTATAAATCCCATACGGCATTGACCAAAGCTCCCGTAGCCATATGTATTACCCCTTTTTCCGGCCCCAACCATCTTAATTGACTATCCCCTGTGATCATCTTCCAAAATGCCCCCATATCTCGGGTAAAACTTTCAAGACTTTTATTCAGTATCAAATGGGAGAGCGACTTAATCGCTGCAACGCATAACTCATTTCCCCTGCCTATGGTAAAGGTCAATCCATGACCTTCCAAATTATTCGGATCATTGGTTTTAAGTATAACATACGCCGCTGAGTAATCAGGATCAGGGTTCATGGCATCGGAGCCATCTAGGGATTTACTAGTCGGGAAACGAATGTCTTTAACCTCAATATCAACAATTTGTACGTTATGTGAAGCCATAAAGTTTTTTTAACAAAGTTAGTTTCGACCAAAGCCGCTTTTATTGATGACCTGCCAATATTTAACCCTAATTAGTATATGTACGATATTTTTAATGGTCAATTTGTAGGATACAATGTTTTATCCTACCCTTATAAATGTATCACAAACTATGTAGTATTCCTTGTTCTGAAGCCCTTAATTCTATAAAACGAGATTCGAATTACGCTACTAAGATCTACTTTTTTAAATATAATATGTTGTTTGACAGCGTTTTATGTAGTTTTTGTGAAACTACTAAAATTTCGAAAACGCTTTCTTAATATTTTAGAATTAGCATTACATATATGCTACGAAATGAAAAAAAAGTCTTCAACATTTGTTGAAGGCTTTTGCGGTCTCAACAGGATTGCTTAGTACAAGAAAAAATAAATCAAAACAAAAAGTTTTTGCTCCGAGCTAAAACGAAAGTGAGGCGTATTCTTTGCTCCTTTGCAAAAAACGATTGTAGATGATAACGGAAAAGAATATAAAAAACAAAAAAACGAATGGTGGTTTCAGTGACACCTAATGGTTGGAATCACGAAATTGCAATGTAATCTCTCCACATAGTATAAGGTCTCTTTTTAGTCTTCTTTAAAAAGCGGAAGTACAATGGAACTAGGGGTACTACCACCAAAATATATGCTATTAACACAGGATTTCAATTCGCTTTCAGAAGCTATTTCCGTACCTGTATTTGGATTGGGGTCATAATGGGGTGCTTTGCTACTTGTAATTGAAAGTCTGATCCTGTGCCCTTTTTTAAAGACATTTCCAGTATATACATTGCCTAGTTCAATTTCATATACTTCACCAGGTTTCATAAGTTTCTGGGATGTGTAACCTTCCCGATATCGCATTCTGAGGTAGCCAGCATCCAAACCTGTGAGGTTGATCGAACGACCATCAGGATAAATATCTGAAATCGTAAACGAAAAATCTGTGTCTAAAGCTGTAGAACTAACAAAAAGCCGTGCTTTAATTTCCCCTAGGATTTCCATATCCTCCTTCATTGGAGCTGAGGTATATGTAAGAACATCAGCACGAGCTTCATTTTCCCTTTGATCGTAGGGAAAAGATTTTTCATAGGACTTATCCCAAAAGGGATTGTTGGGATCAAAAGTGTAATTTTCTTTGGCCGCTTTTAGCTCAGGGGAAGTATCTAATACATTGTTGTCTTTGAGATACCATATATTCTCAACAGTCTGCTTCGGAGGCCAGGTCTCCATCGATCGCCACCGATTCGATCCCATTACAAAAACATTTACAGGCTTAAAATCCCAATCCGAACTTTTCTCTTTCATAGTAAGATCAAACCAATTTAAAAGCAAGGCATCATAATCCATTCCTGCTGCAGGACCGAATTCCACTTCACCAAAATTGGTCTTTCTTGTGGTAATGGATGTGTGATTCCAGGGGCCTAACACCAGCACAGAGTTTTCCTTTACATCTGCTGATACGTCTTCATTGTGGATTTTTTTTATAGCACGAGAAGCACCTTCAACCCCATAGGTAGAATCATACCATCCACTTAATAGGAAAACAGGTACCACAAAATCAGAGAAGTCTTTTTCCATATTTACAAAATCCCACCATTCAGAAAGGTCGGGATGAGCCAGCCAGTCGAAAAATTCAGGGGCGTAGGGCTTCAAAATTGGAATCGTATTCAGCGGTCTATGCTTATACCAGATTTTGCGGTCACTAGTCGACCATTCATTAGCGCCAATATCATCATCCCAGGTGCCTGATGCATCACCTGCTTTTTTACGTTTGTCTGGAAAAATATAAGGAACAAACCAGTCTAACCAGGTCATGGAAAATGCCCCGCCGGAATAAAAAAAATGATGACTGCTTATGGGAGTCATTTCTGGAGCTGCTGCTACAAGATGAGGTGGTTTTTTCGACATGGCCTGCCACTGTGCAATACCTGGGTAAGAACCACCGTATGTTCCAACTTTGCCATTACAAAGCGGATGGTTGGCCACCCATTCGATTACATCAAATCCATCCTGTTTTTCATTCTTGTACGCTTCAAAATCACCTTCACTTGTATACCTTCCGCGCACATCTACGAGGAATACCAAATAACCCCTATGCGCAGCTTTTCGGGGAAATTCGGCATAGCTGTCATAGCCCTCAATTCCGTATGGTGTGCGATAGACAATAGCAGGATACTTTCCAATGTCTGATGGAGAATAAAGAATAGAGCCCAGATTTATGCCATCACTAAGAGGTATTTGGATTTCTTTTCTTTCAATATTTAACATTTGCTGTGCATGAATATGCAGACCATCTACCATTACGGCCAGCACTACAAGTATTTTTAAATAAACCTTCATAAGTTTGAATTTATTTCTAATTTATAGATGTTGTTTGCCATTGATTATTTAGGCAATAATTGCACGTATATCATTAATGAAAAATGAGTTGGATTAAGGCATAGTTGAATTATTGATGCACTCCAGATAAAACTGCCGTGCTAACTCAATATCATTAAGCACAATTTCTTTTTCCTGTTCATCCCTATACCCCTCATGGTTCATTGCTGCTTTTTTTAATCTTTCAATCCAGATTAAAAAATAGGATGCCGCTTTTTTTGAAATCACATATTTTCCGTCAACCTCAAAATAAATAGGGTTGGTACTCGCATATGGATAACTATCAAAAAGATCAGGATCGGCTTTCTCACTCCAGGCTCTTGCCAGCATCCAACCAGGCCCATTAGCAGCAAATTTTCCTTTAATATCTATCTCTTTTTTACTCCCTTTCATGATATGTCTTTTTACAACTTTACCATTCCAGATAATATCTAAATAGTCAACTGCAACAGCACTTCTCACAAATGCACTATATGATATTTTTTCACTTTTATTCTTCAGTTGAACAACGTCACCATACTCTACATCCTCTACATTCAATCCTATTAGCGGACCATTTGTAACATAACTTCGCCCCTTTTTAATCTGCTTGACAATTTCTTTCTTGTCAAATACGCCATCATTCTTTATAAATATCCTGTTTAGGCCAACAGGTCCACGTAGGCTGGCATAATTTGCCATAGCATCTGTGCCTGCACCTGCAGGAATTCTCATTCCACAATTCAATAATTTATACCACACATCAGCTGAAGGTATATGATCGGCAAAACCAATCAATTCGTAGTAATCAACAAGTCCGAGCGCCGCATTTAATGGTAAATCATTGGTAAGTGACTCCGATTGTTCAGGATAAAGTTGTGAAGCCAGAAACGGATGAACATAACCCACAAGTGCATTTTGTGCCTTTGCCTGTTTGGCGATATTTACATTGTGCGGATAAAGACTTTGAAAGGCCGTTTCTGGGTATGCCGAATAACTGGGGACTAGAAAATGATCATCAAGGTTAAGCAGACCAAGATGACCCCAAAAACTGGTATGGAATTCCTGCGAATGAAAAAGCAACACCTCACTGGTTGAAGCAGGATCCGATGACGGTGAAAAATAGGATATATCGGGAATACGTTGCTCTTTATTTACAATGAGGTTATACATAAAATTCAGATTTTCAGCTTTGGCTTGTTGCACAAGATTTTCGGGTGTATTTCTATAATGCCCCGTATAATTCATGTGCACGTGCAAATCACCACTCTTCCAATTCCCATATTCCAAGGGCATTTTGAGTTTTGAAAGCTTTATGCTTATTGTATCTGATGATTTCGCTAGCTTAGATATTTTTTGTTTACTTATCTCGTATTCAGGTCCAGAAGATGCGACAATATATACGCTGTCATTTGGCACATTAAGTGTAATCTTGCCCTGGGAATGAATATAATGGCTTTCAAATTTTTGAGCTGCTGGGTATGTTGAATCATCTGCATGAATCCAGCTTTCACGGGGTGAATAAAATTTACCTCTACTGTCACAAACACTTACCCTTGCTGGTTGCTCAGATCCATTCTCATCAAGGGTTATAACTGTAAGTGAGGCTACTGGGTTTTTATATATCAATTTTGGATTCTTTATCTCTTGCTCTTTACCATTGTAAGGATCAATGGTCCATAGTGTCATATTGCCTGTGCGATTTGATATAAAGGCTATCTTGGATCCATCAGGAGACCACCTTGCATTTGTATTGTCATAATCCCCATAAGTAAGTGCTACAGGATAGCCACCCTTTGAAGGCAATAACCAAAGTTGATGCCAGTTTCTTCCTAAGTAGCTGCTATAAACCATTCTTGTACCATCGGGTGATATATCTGGCTTTGTATTCCAGGAAGTTTCTTCTTGGTGGATGATTTTTGGAATTGTGTCATGGCCTGGTGAAAGGGAAACAATTGCTCCAGTACCATGTGCAATCTCGCGATTTGAAATGAAAAACAATTCTTCCCCATCAGTGGACCAAAAGGGATTTATTGCGTGATCAAATTCGCTATAATAATAACGCTTTGCGATACTCTTTCTATCTGGTGTTATACATTGATTTTTTTCTAAAACACCATTATTCATCTCAGCGGTATACAGCAGAAAATGTCCGGTGTTCATGGTGGAAACATAAGCTAGTTTTTTTCCATCGGGTGACCATCTTGGTTCTAAATTTACGCCCTTGTTTTTTGTCAATTCAGTTGATTGCTTTGTAAGAAGATCAAGAGACATGAGTTCAACAGATTGCCCATTGTATCGCGTATAAACAACATTTTTTCCATTAGGAGAACAATCTGGTTGAAAATCATACCCAGGACCATCAGTTAATTGAGTGGCCGTTTCGGAACCAACCTCCTGAATCCAGAGGCTGCCAGCCATAGCATAAATAAGTGATTTTCCATCGCTGGTCCAAGACACCGAGGAAGGCCCACTTGTCAGTTGGGGCAAGTAAAGTTCCCTGAAATAATAATTATGTGGAAGGTCTATCTGGTTTAAAACTGGGATACGTTGTGCTTCAGATTTAAACGCAGAACAAATAAGGAAAACAAACAAAAGCAAAACTCTCTCTCTATGAAAGAATGTAGAAAAAAAAGTTGATGATTTCAATGAAATTTTAACTGGCATGATGCAGAGGTTTTTGGTTTGCCTGGGTGACTTTGTACCAAACATTCATATCTTCCAGGCCAGAAAAAATGTAGCAATTATTGAATAGCCTCCCTCCAAAGGAATACCCTAGGTTATAGAAGGCTTTATTAATACCATGGGATTGAGATCTTGAAATAGTGTATACACACATGATGTTCATTTCAATCAGCAATAATTCCATTCTCTTGATCAATTGCTGCATGTATCCCTTGCCGCGTTCTTGATTTAAGGTAGCACAATCGGTTAATTCGGCGTTCCCGAATTTCTTATTTACTTCTGCAGACGCTGCACTAATTATTTCATCTCCTTTCGAAATATAAATAAATACAGTACCCTTATTCATCGAGTTTACAATGTGCTCAGGTTCTGAAAGCGGAATAGGATATAGCGGGAAAACTTCAGTATATAATGCTGCCAAAAGCGAAGCGTCTGCTAAAGTTGCAATCTTTATTTCGACTTCTGTTTCTTCTGTTTTCACTACTGATGATGAAAGAATATCATCAATTATTTTTTGTCCGTTTTCCCAGTTTGTACTTAATGCACGATCGGGGGATAGATATTTTACAAGAAAATACATATCCTCTCCAGAAAAATAACCTGCTACAAAACCTTCACAAGAAAAGCCACTAGAAATAAAAAAACGAACATCTTTTTGTAATACTTTGGCAATCACCTTCTCTGTCCAAAAAGGTGTGTATTGTTTAAGACATTTTATTATTTCTTCTGCAGCTCCTTCATATTCATCCAATCGAACCCGTTTATTGAACTTATCTTCGAAAATTGCTATGGAACCACCATCTGTATTAATTTCTTTTCTCAAATTTCAATCTGTATTTATTTCACACCAATCGATAATGACATTAGCAAATAATTTAGCCGCTTCAATCATTTTATCAATTTCGATGTATTCATCAGGGTAATGTGCAACGCGCGTTTCACCTGGTCCGATTACAAGTGCAGTTATTCCACCCTGAGCACCTAAAATTCCGGCATCAGTACCCCATGGCGAAGCTTCCACTACTATATCTTTATTATACATTTGCTTATAATTATTGCTTAATGTATCAACGAACGAATCATCAGCACTAACACTATTCGGCACCCATTGCGCACCAAAGAATTCTAATTTAGCTGGATGTGTTTTGAGCCATTCATCTGTTAAGCAAACCCTTTCGATACTTTCGGTTAGTTCCTTTTTCGCATTCTCTATGCTTTCTTCAGGCCCTACACCCATTCTACCTTCAAGTACCACCAAATCAGGTACAGATGAAGGCCAATTACCTCCAGTAATTTTACCAACATTTATTGGAAGTGGTATTGGTACGTGCTGATAAAGAGGGTCACTAATGTTTTCATTGCGCAATTTCTCTAAATCAAGAATGGCATGATGGATCAGCCATGCTTTCTCTATTGCTGAGACTCCTTCATATCGGGTTCCACCGTGTGCTGAGCGTCCATCTATTGATATACGAAACCACATTGATCCTTGCTGTTTGATAAATAGCTTCATACAGGTAGGCTCGGGAATGATGGCCGCATCTGCTACATAATTTCTTAAAGTAGCATCAAGTGTTCCGGCACCTCCTGATTCTTCCTCGATAACTGATTCAAAAATAACATCACCTTTCAGCTTAATGCCGCTTTTTATGATGGCTTCCAATGCCATTAAGAGTGATACTGTACCACCTTTCATATCTGTTGATCCTCTGCCATACAATTTTCCATCTTTAACAATTCCGGCGTATGGATCCACACTCCATTTATCCAAATCACCTTCAGGAACTACATCAATATGACCATTTAGAAGAATAGATCGTCCTCCACCTGAACCTTTTAGAACGGTTGCAACATTTGGATTATTTAAAAACTCCTCTCTCTCTGATAAAAAATAAGGATTTGATGCTAGTTTTTCTGGTTCAATATCCCATATATCAACAGGCAATCCCAATTTTTCTAAATAACTGATAACAATTTCCTGGGCAGGTGCTTCATTACCTTGAATACTCTTTTTTTGAATCATCGATTTCAAAAGCTGCACAGCTTCTTTACGATGCTTGTCAATATAGTTGGCTAGAATTTCTTTTTTTGTGCTCATTATTCTTTGCTTGTAACCAGTTTCTGGCTAATTGTAAAATCTGCTGCTGTATACTTCTTTATGTCTGCCAGATTGTAACCTGGCATAATTTCTTCAAGCTGAAGCTCTTCATTATTCATAATACAAAAAACTGCCCGCTCGGTAATTATTTTATTTACACAATGATAGGTTGTGATTGGCAAGCTACATTTTTGAACAATTTTAGGTCTGCCACTTTTATCACAATGTGGCATTAAGGCTATCAAGTTTTTGGCTCCATAAGCAAGCTCCATGGCACCTCCAACCCCAGGAACTTTTTTTCCGGGAACAATCCAGTTGGCAAGATCTCCGTTCCTACTAACTTCCAGTGCCCCAAGAATTGACAAATCAATATAACCACTACGAATCATTCCGAATGAGATGGCACTATCAAAATAACTGCCGCCAGGAAGTATGGATACAGGATAACCGGCGGCATTACTCAAATTTCCGTCCTTATCTTCCAGGGGTTCAGGCCCCATCCCTAAGATGCCATTTTCTGCTTGAAAATATACATTTACAGTTGATGGTATAAATTCTGGGACTAACGACGGTATACCTATTCCAAGATTAACAATCATGCCATCCCTTATTTCAGTTGCGGCTCGCCTTGCAATTATTTTTCTAATGTCTCCCATATCCATTTCCAATTTATACCTTTAGAAGCAACAATATGATCCACATATATACCCGGTACAATAATTTCTTCAGGGTCCAAATTTCCAACCGGTACAATTTCTTCTGCTTCAACAATTGTCACTTTGCTTGCCATTGCTACATAAGGGTTGTTGTTTCTTGCTGTTTTATCGAAAACCAGATTTCCAAACTCGTCTGCTTTGCGAGCGTAAACAATTCCCACATCTGCCTTTAAGGGTGATTCATACAGGTATTTCTTATTATTAAGTTCTATGATAGGTTTGTCGTATGCGAGCTCGGTGCCCAGCCCAATTTCTGTGAGAAATCCATCTAACCCTGTTCCTCCAGAACGAATACGCTCTACAAGAATTCCTTGTGGCGAAAATTCAATTTTCAATTTACCCTCATTCATTAAATTTCCAGCTACTGGATTCGAGCCAATATGAGATGCGATGAGCGTAGCGGCTCTCTCAAGCACAATGAACTTTCCTATACCAATCCATGGAAATCCAGCGTCATTTCCAATCAAATGAACATTTTTTGCTCCTGAATCAATCAAACAATCAATTAAACCAGGCGGCGTACCCACGCCTCCAAAACCACCAAAAAGAAGTTTCATGTCATCCTTGAAAAAGGATTTAATCCGCTCATAATCTGTACGTTTATTGAAGGTTTTCTTTTCAGTCATTTACTTTTAGCTTATCCATGGAGTATTGTACTATTTGAATAATTGTATCCGCCTGTGATTTGGTTATAATAAATGGAGGTGCTATCATTATTCCGTTTTCATTCTTTCCATATTTACCACCAACAGAAGGGTATACCAATAAGCCATTTTCATAGCATATTTCAAGATACCTTTTGGCCAATCCTTCAATTGCGGGATCAAACTCAATTCCAATCAGCAGTCCTTTTCCCCTGATGGTCTGAATAAAATCATATCGTTGCTTAAGTGATTCCAACTGTCGCTTCAAATAATTACCCATTTCATTCACATTGGCTATCAGGTTCTCTGCCTCTATCACTTCAATTACTTTAGAAGCAATCGCACAAGACAAAGGATGTCCGCTATAGGTATGCCCACTCATAATGAATCCACTTCCCTTTTTTATAGGGTCAAGAATCTTTGAGGTAAGTAATGTTGCTGCAATTGGTGCATATCCGGCACCCAAACTTTTTCCAATGGCTACAATATCTGCCTTAACGGACCAATGCTCAAGACCAAACCATTTACCTGTTCTCCCAAGTCCGGTCATCACTTCGTCCGCAATAAAAAGAATTTTATGAATGTCACATATTTCCTTTATACGTTCATAATACCCCGGTTGTGGTGTTAAGGCCGTACCTGCCGCGCCTACAATTGGTTCCGCCACAAAAGCTGCGATATTGTCTGAACCAATTTTTTCAATAGTCTTAATAAATTCTTCTGTTTGCTGTTCAACAGTATCATTTTCAAGATCGGAATGAAGCGATATCTGGGAATGGAGTACCTTTTCAAACCTGGCCCGCCTCAGGGCATGACCTGACAAAGACAATGCTCCTAATGTAATGCCGTGATAACTTTTCTCACGTGTAATAAATTGATTTTTATTAGAATAACCCTTTTCCTGCCAGTACTGCAAGGCTATTTTCATTGCTGTTTCAATAGCCTCAGAGCCACTATTTACAAAGAAACTATATTCCAAATGTTTGTCTTCGGATTTTTCATTCAGCTGAGCAGCAAGTCGCTCCGATTCTTCCGATCCAAATTGAGACCTGTAGACATAAATCAACTTTTCTACCTGCTTTTTAACAAGCTCAATTACTTTTTCATGACCATGGCCTAATGAGCAGGTAATTGCTCCAGAAGAACCATCGATATATTCTTTACCATTTTCATCATATATGTAAATGCCCTTTGAAGACGCCGCTTTGATATAATTCTTGTTCAATAAGGGTTGAATATTATGAGACATTTTAACTTAATATTTAACAATATTATCAAAAATCGTTAAAAATATCATGTTATTGATGAAATTTTGATAATTTTCCTCAATCAATGCCTGAAGGCGAATATTTTGGCTTACCGGAATTGGATTGCTATCCTAATATGTAGCATGGGCATTTCTGGTAGTCGGAAGCTGTTTACCGAGATAATTGGAGCCCGGCCAAACGCGATAAAACTGACACCCAAGATTTGTCAATTGCCTTAAATAACTGAAAATAAATACTTTATGCACATAATTGATATTTCAATTTTTGTATTATACATGCTTTCAATGCTTGGTGTTGGTATCTATTTTCTAAAACGTAATAAGTCACAAGAGGACTATTATGTGGGAGGTCGAAAAATGACTTCATTTCATATAGGATTATCGGTTGTTGCAACCGATGTGGGGGGAGGATTTTCTATTGGATTAGGTGGATTAGGCTTTTTAATTGGTTTGTCGGGCAGTTGGATGCTTTTCACTGGCTTAGTTGGTGCATGGATTAGTGCCATTTTTCTCATTCCAAGAATATATCCCTTAGCTAAAAAACACAATTTCTTAAGCTTTCCCGAAGTGCTAAATCATTATTACAACGGGAAAGTAGCTCTAATAGCTGGTATTATTTCGTTGATTGGTTATATTGGATTTACCAGTTCCCAAGTATTAGCCGGTGCTAAATTAGCTGCTGCAACATTTCCCTCAATAACGATATTAGATGCGGTTTTATTAATGGGAATCATCGTAATTGGTTACACAGTGCTTGGTGGTCTTAAAGCGGTTATTTATACCGATACCGTTCAATGGATAATACTTATGGCCGGCCTAATATTAGTCGGTATTCCATTAGGCTTCATCAAAGTTGGAGGTTGGGAAGCTATACAAACGTATTTACCAGACAGCTTTTTAAGTCTTACCAATATTAGTTTTGTCCAATTTTTTAATTGGCTGATTACGATCGTTCCAATTTGGTTTGTAGGCATGACCCTATATCAAAGAATTTATGCGTCAAAAAATGAAAAATCGGCAAAAAAGGCTTGGTTTCTAGCCGGTTTGCTTGAATGGCCTATAATGGCTTTTATGGGAATTGCTTTAGGATTGTTAGGCAGAGTGGCTTTTGAACAAGGAATGTTTACTGAATTTGGATATGCACCGGGCAGCCCTATTGATGAAGAAATTGGCCTGCCCTTACTCTTAGCGCATATTTTCCCTGTTGGTCTGATGGGGCTACTTATGTCATCATATTTCTCGGCAATTATGTCAACGGCCGATAGTTGTTTGATGGCAGCGTCAGGTAATTTTACCACAGATATTTTAAAGATCTCCAGTAAAAACCCTAAGGGTATAAAATATTCACAGTTAACAACATTGGTAATTGGAATACTTGCAATTATTCTGGCTACAATGATGCAAAATGTGCTTGAATTGATGCTATATTCTTATGCTTTTATGGTTTCAGGATTATTTGTGCCGATTTTGGGAACTATGTTTTTGAAAAATCCTTCTTCGAACGCAGCATTATATTCAATGCTAATTGGTGGAGGGACAACTTTGTTTCTCATATTATCTAAAATACAATTGCCCTTTGGTTTAGATGCAAATTTCTTTGGTATAACGCTGTCGGCAATCATTTTTCTTTTTATTCAAATACTTCAAAAAAAACAGATATATTGATTTTTTTAGTGAAGTGATTTAAACTTTTTTTTGGATTTTTATCAATGTGCAATTCTGCTTTACTCAACCAATGATTTCAGCTCATGGCGATGTAGATACCGCTATCAATATAAGTATTTGCGGTTATTCTGTCTCTGGCATTAAAATGCCTAATAAGTAGTTTTCATCCAAATATTTTTGGGCAACTTTTTGAATATCATCAGCGGTCAATTTATCAAGTTTGGTCTCAAACTGCATCATTTCTTCTATGCTTCGGTCTTCTTGGTCCGCTTTCATCAAATTGCCAATCCAGAATCTATTTGTCTTCATATCTTCTTTACGCTTTAACAAATAGGTCTCTTTTACTTTGGCCATATCTTTTGGTGCGACGCCGTCTTTTTTTATCTTTTCTACTTCGCCTAAAGCCGCTGTAATCAATTTGTCGACGTTCTCGGGTCCGCATGGGAAGGATATGCTGAAAGTAAGGTTTGAGAAGGATATTTTACTCAAATACCCTCTTGCACCGACCCCGTAAACCCCGCCTTCTTCTTCACGTAACTTTTCCACTAGTTTTATGGTCAATACTTCTCCAAGGGCACTCACTGCCATTTCAGTATCACTGTCATATGGAATCTCCTCTTCCCAGGTAATACTTACATTACTTTTAGGGTCACTTCCCTTTTTTATGATGTGTTTTTGATAGCTGTCTTTTCTTCTGAATTTTGTTGGCACAAACTTTTCGTTACTATTCTTGCCTGGTAATGAGGCTAGATAGATAGTAGCATATTCTTTTAGTTTAGCTTCATCTACATTCCCAACAAAGTAGAAATGGAAATCTCCTGCATCCGCAAAGCGCTCCTCATACTTTTCGTAGGCAAGGTCATAATCAGCAGCATCCATTTTTTCCACCGTTGGAAATCCTGTATACCTTGGGTTGCCTTCGTTTTTAATTTGACCAAGTTGGTCTTGATAGTAAAACTGGGGGTCAGCCATCAGATTCCCCAAAAAGCTTTTTTGCTTAGTCAAAAAAGAATTAAAGGCCTCTTCATCTTTATTGAGTGAAGTAAAGTAGAGATGGACCATTTGAAATAATGTCTCTAAATCTTTGGGTGTTGCAAAACCATTAAAATTTTCACTAAAAGAGCTAATGTAATTAGATACCCTTACATTTTTACCGCTCATAAATTTGCTCATATCGGTTAATGACAATCCACCTATGCCCGCTTCCGAAAGGCCATTATTTGCAAAAACTGTTGCAATGAGTTCTTCATCACTATACAAGCTGGTGCCCCCTGGGCTAAACGCCTCAAAAAGTACTTCGTCATTCTTAAAAACTGTTTTTTTGTAAGTTACTTTGGCACCATTGCTTAAGGTGATTGTAGTAATTTCTAAATTTGGATTTGTTTCTGACTTCACAATAGTACCAGGAGATGGTCTCGTTTCAATTAACTCAGACCGTACGGCCTCATCTTGATAGGGTGCAATCTCTGCCGTTTTAATAGCTTCCAATAAGGTTTTTACCTCTTCTTCCGTTACCTGATCAACTCCTTCTTTTTCAGGACCTGTCATCACGATAACTCGATTGTCATCGTGTAAGAAACTGTTGATAAGGACGCCTATTTCTTCAAGTTTAATATTGGGTAATAGGCGTTTGGTCATGTCATATTCCCAAGCAATACCTGGTATCGGCTCATTTTCTAAGTAATTGTAAATGTATTCGTTGACCATTCGATTGCTTTCTAACTTGTCACGGTCATTAAATTGTTTTTCTAGCCGAGCTAAAAGGCTTTTTTTAGCACGTTCAAATTCCCCTTCTTGAAAACCATAACTTTTAACTCTTTCATTTTCTTCAAGAATAGCTTTTAGTCCGGCTATTTGTCCATCTGGGCTAGTTTGTACAAAGGACTGGTAGGCATTTTTGGTTCTCGCATATGTACCTCCGTAGTAAGAAAATCCAAATACGAAAGGTGGGGTTGCACTATTACGAATCTCATCTAAACGATTATTGATTAGGGTCGAAAAAAGGTTTTTTACCAATCTTTCACGATAATCATTGACCGTTTTAATCTGCGGTGCTTCAAAACGATCTTTATAAAGTACCTGTACGCTACTAAAAGCGGCTTCTTTATCTGAAGCAATGGCAATAAAGGTTTCTTCGTGATTTGGTAACTCATACGCCTTGCGCTCTGTTGGGTTTTCAGGTTTTTCGATATTTGAAAAATGCTCTTTTATCTTAGACTCCATGGTGGCAACATCTAAATCACCTACAGCAATAACCGCCATTAACTCTGGTCTGTACCAAGCCTTATAATAATCTCGAACGTCGTCATAGGTAAAATTCTCCAAGTTTTCTTTAGTCCCAATTGGAAGTCGTTCTGCGTACTTTGATCCATACATTATCTTAGGCAGTGTTACTTTTTGCATACGTTCGTCAGCACCTAACCGTATACGCAGTTCTTCAAGTACCACTCCGCGTTCTCCATCAATAGCCTCTTCTGACAAGGTGGTGTTATGTGCCCAGTCTTCCAATATTTGAAATCCCTTTTCTAATTTTTCGGGGTCATCACTCGGAATGGGAAGAATGTAAACCGTTTCATCAAAACTGGTATACGCATTTAAATCGGCTCCAAATTTCACCCCAATACTTTGTAGGTAATCTATTAAATCATTTTTTTTGAAGTTTTTGGTGCCATTGAAATTCATGTGCTCCATAAAGTGTGCGAGACCAAGTTGACGATCAGTTTCCATAATAGAGCCAGCGTTAACTACCAAACGAAGCTCTACTTTGTCCTCTGGTTTACCGTTATTTCTAATGTAATACGACAACCCATTGGTTAATGTTCCTAATTTCACATTAGGATCGATAGGAATATTTTCTTCGGGGATTGTTGTAGTACTAAGACCATCGGTCTGCGCATAAAGTGTTGAAAGACCAATAAAAGCAAAAACGATAAGAGAAATAATTTTTTTCATGTGTATAGATTAGTGTTATTTTCTAAATATAATTGAAAAGAAAAAGAACTACTAGTTGTAAGAAAAATATTCAGAATTTCTTAAGGTTGAAATAATTCCCTAGGGTCACGTCCTGTGTGCCGTCGAAAGCACACTTTCTGGCTCTGAAATGAAAAAAGTCCCTAATTTC
>CBDUKE010000039.1:0-26266 GCA_965367725.1 uncultured Maribacter sp.
CCAAATACATATTAGTGAGAGTACCTGGCATTATAATGGTGGGGGTTGTTGCTAATTTGTTTTGTAAGGTTTTACGCCATTCTTGAACTAATGAAACATCTTTCATCTTTAAATTGGATAATATCAAGCTAAAATTCGTAGGCATAGTTGTACTCCCTTTTTTCATGTTAATCAGTTGTTTTGGTCAAAAACCATCTGAAGTACAATATGAAAACAGCGTTAAAACTCTTGACCATGCTTCATGGGACATACTGCTAAAAAAATATGTGGATGATAATGGAAATGTAGATTACAAAAATTTTAAGAATGATTTGGACCAACTACAGGGTTATCTTGATTATTTAGCCAAAAACCCTATTTCGAATACGGCGCAAAAAGAGGAACGATTGGCATATTATATAAATCTTTATAATGCGGGCACGGTACAATTGATTTTGGAAAATTACCCGCTAGAAAGTATCAAGGACATCTTTAGACCATGGGGCAAGGATTGGGTGATGATTGGGGATGATGAATACTCCCTTGGTGATATCGAACATGATATGCTACGAAAAATGAATGAACCTCGAATACATTTTGCCATTAATTGCGCCTCATTTTCTTGTCCAAAATTATTGAACGAAGCATTTACATCTTCCAAAATGGAGGAACAATTGGAAAAGGCTACATCCAGTTTCATCAATGACCCAACCAAGAACAACATAACTGCAAGCTCAGTCGAGTTATCAAAAATATTCAAGTGGTATAAGGGGGATTTTACTGAAAAGAACTCCTTGATTGATTATATCAATAAATATTCAGATAAAGAAATATCGAAAAATTCCGAAATAGATTATTTAACCTACGACTGGCGTTTGAATGAAAAACAATAATCCCACAATCAGCATTATAATTCCTGTTTTGAATGAGGAAAACCATATTGGTTTGCTGATTTCATATCTTGAAGGTAATAGCGCACCAAAAAACATTAAAGAAATTTTAGTTATTGATGGTGGAAGCACAGACAGCACTACCAAAATACTTGAAAAACATGAAGTAACTCTTCTTCATTCAGAAAAAGGAAGGGCCAAACAAATGAATCTTGGGGCAAAAAAAGCCAAGGGCGACATTCTATATTTTTTACATGCCGACACCTTACCTCCTAAAAACTTTGACCAACATATTGTTAGCGCACTATCGAAAAAGGATCAAGCAGGTTGCTTTCAAATGAGGTTCGATAGTGACAATTTGATTCTTCGATTTTTTGCCGGGTTTACCAAATACAACCACAAAATCTGTAGAGGAGGTGACCAGTCGCTTTTTATTTCAGCAGCTCTTTTCAAGAAAACCAAAGGCTTCAATGAGGATTATATCGTTTTTGAAGACAATGAATTCATTGGTCGTTTATACAAAAGAACTAGTTTTAAAATACTGCCGTTCCATGTAAAGACCTCTGCCAGAAAATACAGGAAACATGGGGTTGTCAAACTACAATATCATTTTGGGGTAATCCATCTAAAAAACTATTTGGGTGCAGGACCTGACAAGCTTTATGATTATTATAAAAGGAAAATTGCCATCTAGCGAATAGGTCCTATCTCACCTCCTTCGAAATCCAATATAACACCTTCAGAAATCCATTTGGCTAAAGCTTGACGATTGTCCGGCTCCAAAATTCTTCTTTGGTCTTTTTTATTCCTAATATTCCCCACCTCGATAAAGGTCATTGCAGGATGGGTCTTTTTAACAAGATAAAGTGAAGTTCGGTCTTCGAAAGTACCTGAATAAGTACGATTGGGTTGGTACTTTTTGTATTTCATTTGAAAGGTCTTGTGAATACTTTCCGCTAATTTCTTCCCGTTCTTGCTTTTTTCATGATGGTAGAAAAACACATCGATATTCTGACCTTTACTACGACTATCTACATGGGTTACAATGAGACGTTGGAATTGTCCTCTATGTTTTTTATGAAGATCGTTTACAATTTCAACCCGTTGTTTCAAACGCGCAACCTGATTTAATGGGATTGTTTTTTTTGGATATGCCACTTCATCTTTGTCCATCTCCAAAATACGTTCGTCCCTAATACCATCATTTTCATCCCGAATAATTATATATACCAAAGCCCCATGAGCCATTAACTCCTTGGCCAATCGTAGGGTTATATCATAAGCATATTCATCTTCAGAAATATATTTGTTATCATATTTGGCCATGGCTCCAGGATCGGGTCCACCATGCCCAGAAATCAAATAGTAGACCGTGCCTTTTAAACGGTCACTATTGACCACGACTTCAGCATATTTTTTTCCAAAAATGGGATTTGAAACACCAGTAACCAGTTTTGGTTCTTCGACTAGCTTTTTTGGTGATTCAGAAATTGAATCTGTTCCAGGCAACAAGTACGTACGTCCCTCATAAAGATGAATGCTATCGCGCAGGTTGTCTTGGTTTAGCGTGATGAAATCATCATAAGATTCATACGGATTAACACCTTGTTTTCGTAATAGGGAGTAAATACCATCTCCTTTCTCTGCCGTTACTGAAATATATGAATCCTGTGCACTCACAAGCAGTGTGCCGACAAACAGACATAGGTATGTTAATGCTATATTTCTCAATTATTGTATTTTACTAATTATCCTCAAACACCGTATTGGAGTAATCAGACAAAATTCCATTCGTTATTAGGTCGGCAATATTTTTTTTGTTCGTGGTCACTTTTAGGGTTTTTTTATCGTTGGCACTTTTTGTGCCCATATCAATAAAAGTAATGGTCGGTAAAATATTTTTGGCAAAAGCAATATTTTTAGCATCGATGAAAACTTCAGCATATTCATTCAACGATTTATAATTTATGGTGTTCTTACCGAATACTTTTAAAATGTTATCCGCAAATTTCTTGCCTTCCTCACTTTCTGCATAATGATAAACCGTAACATCGGTCTTTGACTTGGTGCTAATATCATCGGTATTGATTACCAACAACCTTTGATAGTCCCCACTATGTATCAAATATTTTTTATTTATTACACTTACAAAATCGATTAAATCCAAAGAATCATTAGAACTACTATTCAAGAGATAAACCCTTGCACTACTTTGAATCAATTTCCTTGCCATTCTTTCAGCAATCCCATCTTTAGATTTCTTGGCGCCTTCATTAATATCTTTTCCATTATTGATTAATACATAGAATACGGCATTTTTCAGGGTACTATCCTTAATTTTCAAAGAAGCCAACTCCCCTTCAAATATTGGTGTTTCCCTAGCATCTGGCATGACTATTTTTGTCCCCCTTCTTTTAAATGAGTCAGGTGCATCCGGAATTATATATTTCTCCCCTATTATCAGACGGCTCCCATTTTCAATTTTGTCCTGGTTCAACTCAAGAAATTCGCCGTAATATTTAACAATATCAATGCCTTCGTTCCTAAGCATAGAGAAAATACCATCGCCATTTTTTGCAACCACTGTTTGTAATGAATCCTGTGAAAAACAATTAAAAGAAAGGGATAAAAACAATAGCGAATACATGCCGAATTTTCTGAACATCATGGAATAAATTAAGGTGATTACTTAAGGGGTTTTCGTTTTAAATTGATAATAGCGTCCAATAGTACATTGCTGTATTGCAAAATTACATAACCCATAGCCAAATTGGCAAGGGCTTGCTAAAAAATAATCAACCATTTATTCAACATTAATTAAAGCTTCATTTGGTCTCTTTTTATTTGGCAGGTTAAGTGTAGCATTAAAAATATTGTCCTATTCCAAATACGAGTCCACGGGATGGGTCTTTTGTAATACCATGGCCATAGTCTATCCTAAAAGTAGCATTGAAAATGCGTTTATGTATAAAACGCAATCCAATCCCAGGATAGATTCTAAGGTTTTCATCATCTCCAAAATCACTTAAATCACCTCCAGGATTTCGCCATGACCCCCCATCAATAAAAAAGTTGCTTTGTAAAACAAACCAATCCTTATCTATTAATGTATATCTATATTCTGTATTAAAAACAATGGCCGCTGTACCACGGTCTATAGTGTTACCTACTCCTCGAATATTCAGGTTATTATCAACAGAAAAGGGCGCAAAAGGAGTCTCCATATTACTAGCCAGGCCTAATCGCAATCGATTGGCCCAATTGCCTTTTTCACCAATACGTTTGTAAAAGACAAAATCATTGAATCCTATTAAAAATTCGGGGAGATTCTCATCTGTACTACCAACATATTGAAAATTAAGGGTACTTCTAAAGCCATTCAAATATTGATAGTGATATTCAATATCCTCATGGCTAAATATAAATTTGAACAAATGCTTATCTACATTAAGCGATTGCGGAATGTCTGGCTGGGTTTCACCAGAAAGATATTGATAGTCCTCTGTAAAAAGACTAAAACCGAATTCCATCCTATTCTTGAAGTTGAGCTCATAAAGGCCCATTGCTTCGAAACCATTATTCCGATACTTGTAGTCTGCACTTGTATTATTGAAAAAAACAGGCTCTTGGGTTGCAAAATCATTATAACTTAAAGATAGGCCCAACTTGTTTGAAAACAAATAAGGAGCTCTCAGATTAAGACCATATGAATGGAAAACATCAAATTGATAAAACCCGCCAAGGGTGATATTCTTTCCAAGAAGATTAAATTCTTGGAGGCCAACTCTAAATGCAAAATCATCGTTTGAGGAACTGAACAAATTAGCAAAAGGAATTAAAGTGAAGTTTTCCTCAATATTAAATATCACGCCATAGCCATCATTCCCGGTCTCATAAGCTTGAAAATAAGCGTGCGAAACTGAAGGGAGCCTTTTTAGACGAATAATATCCTCATTCAATATAAGTGAATCCAAAGTTGCCCCAGCCTTGGTATTAATCAATTTTTCAATAAATGATACTTTGATTCTTTTGGTCCCTTCAAATTTTACATCAGTAATAATGCGTGTTTGAGTAAAACCTAATGCGAAAGCAAATAATAAAACAAGCGACAAATACGTCTTAAACATAGCAGAATTAAAGATTCTTAAAGTATCAAAGATAAGTTTAAGATATAACAATAAGATCACGGAATAGATCTTCTAAGTCTATTTAAATTTAATTCAAGAATAGAAAATTCGTTAACCCAATATGGTATTTAAGGTAGTTTCTTCATTCATTTTAGCAGTTGAACAACCCACAAAAAAGAGAATGATAATGAGGGCAAAAAATTGGTACAGATCAGTACATTTTATAAAAATCCCGAATCACCAACTGGGCAGGTTTGTTCTGAGGTGTAAACCTGTTGTCCTTGCCACCTCCTGCTTTATCATGGTGAATAAACCATTTCCAAACATAACCCCCGGCAAACCAATCTTCGCTCCAGAATTCTTCAAAAATCGCTTTCTTGGCATTTACCTGTCCTTCCAGATTCACATTTTCATCATTTCGATCCACTAACCATGGTTTCTTGGCCGTAAAGTCCATACTTCGATATCCGTATTCGGTGAAAATAATGGGCTTATTTTTTTCAAAGGACAAGGCACTCATTTTGTCCTTATGTTTTTTCCATCCCTCTTTCAACTGTTCAACAGAAGGTGTTCTTTCTTCGGAAAGCGGAAAATATGCATCAATTCCTATGAAATCCATATCCTCCCAGAAAGTTGTCCGTGGATACTCATCCCAATTCGCGGCATAGGTCAATTTGCCTTCATAAACACTTCTTATTTTTACGATGAGATTTTTCCAGAATATGGGTCTATTACTTACAAATTGTTCCAATTCTGTACCAATACATAGGAGTGCTATATTGGTTTCTTGTGCCAATCTTGCGTAGGACATCAAAAACTTTTCATACGAGGCTTCCAATGCGATCCAATCTTCTTCCGATTGCATTTTTAAGGTGCCTGTAAACTCCCCACGCCATATCCAGATTTGTGGTTTCAGCATTACCTCAACACCGTTCTTATGAAGCATTTCAATGTATTGCTTGGCACCACTTTTGGTTTCGCCAAACCATTGTCTTTCCGTATCAAAAATAATTTCGGGTGAATTTATTTCTCGAATAAAACCAAATGGCATAACCGCGGCATGATTGGCATTTATATTCAGGATTTCCTGCACATGATGCTGCCCTACTTTCTCACGTGAAGCTACAAAGCTAACCCCATTGATTTTTTCAAACTTCTGGCTGGCACATGAAAATTGTAGCAAACACAAAACAAATAGCCCTAAAGTCTTCATTCATTAGCAATTAAGATATTAAAAATACGCTATTTATAATTATTCACTAGAATATGGCGCGCAATCCTATGTTAAAAGTTTGGCCCAATCCTGTATTATTACCCCTCAAAAAATTAGTGTAGAGTACCTCTACGTTTAAGGCATTTGTTAATTGATATTTGGCACCCCCACCCATTGCGGTATAGTCCTGGGTAAAATTATTGCCCAAATCCAAACGTTGGGAATGCTGCGCCAAGACCAATAAGGTAAACTTGGAACTGGGGAAATAACTTAAAAACAATCCAGGTGCTAAATTAAGGCTATTGTTCGCAAAGCTATCTCCTGCTTTTCCAAAATGAAACTCTGAGTTTAACTCAGTAAACAATTGCAGTTTATCTCCTGGAAAAGTGTAATCATAAAAGAAACGATTCTGCCAAGTATATCCTTTCTGGTCCAAAAACACACTATTCTCAGTCTCATTGTCTACCAATGGGATGAAAAAAGAACTTTGAATGGAAAAATTACTTTCTGATGCGAAAGGAACAAACTTTATAGATGGTGCCACAGAAGTAATTCCTGAACGAGCAGTACCTTCATTACCATCAAACTTAAAAACATCCAATGCCCTCCGGTCTTTAATAACATTGCTTCGCATTTCAATAATAGCTCCAATATTCCATTTTTTATCCTCACCTAATCCAGTATAAACCTCAACTGTTGAGGTGAAAAATGTTGCTCTTGGAATTCTCCCATCTTCAAAGGTACTTCTCGTCTCGGTGTATAGGTTGTTGAACCACTTTAAATCCCATTGCCCTTTGCCGACCAATTTAGATGGAGTGTATTCTTGGATGTTACTTTTTTGGGGTGCATCTTGCAGATCATCCTGGGAAAATCCATTTAGTGAAACAAACAAGATAACTATTGGACCTAGTAGCTTTTTGATTTTTTGCATTGGTATTGTTTGAAGTTATTTTTATTTATACTCATTCAATGCCCAGTTATAGGAATAGAATGAAACCTGGGCCCTTGCAGGCAATTTTTCGGTTCGATATTGATTTATGAAATCAACCAAACGCTTACCCTCTTTGGTAAAGTCACTCTTATACCATTGAAAAATTTGGGAAATCTTGACCTTGTTTTTATTCACTTGAATAAATAAGGGGTCATTCAAAGTTAAAATAGTTTGCTGTTCCAATTGTGCATCCAAGGTTTTTGGCACATATGCCTTATTTATTATTGGAGGACAACCCAAACCTCCACAAACCAAAACAAAATGAAATCTTGGCTCTTTTGGAAAGACAGCCCGTAACATTTTATTTTCTATATCATTTAGGGTTATAAGCTCACCTCCTATTTCGTGCTTTTTAATATCAAAAAATCCACCTTTATCCAAAGGGGATTTCATAGGGTAATTATCTACTATGCTTTTTATGACCAAAAGGTTATACCCATTGATCCAAAAAGCCTGATAATCGGCTGCGCTTTCCTTGGGGAAATTAATTTTTCTGGCAATGTTTAACAACCTATTCATGGAAGACGGATTCTTGACGATTGATTTGTAATCGACTTTACCTTCGCTAACATACGTATTAAAAAACGTGTCTGCATGGGCAAAGAAATCAACCTCACTTTGTGCACTTCCAATCAGTACTGTTAAAAAACAAAAAATTCCGGCTATTGGGTTTTTAAGCATATTCTTCATTTATTGATCTCAAAACAATGGTAGGTCGATACCATTAACAATTTCTTACAACTAAATTTAAATTCAAATAACACCAAAAGATATTACATAATTATAACAGAATTAAACAAGCTTGCAAATTAAGTTCCTATATTTAGTTACGACATAAGTTCAGACAACCAACTCATATCACATGGAACACATCGTTATTATTGGCAACGGCATTTCTGGAGTAACTGCGGCTAGGCATATTAGAAAACTTTCAGATAAAAGAATTACCATCATTTCTGCAGAGTCAGCATACTTTTTTTCACGTACAGCACTAATGTACGTTTATATGGGTCATATGAAGTTTGAGCACACACAGCCTTATGAAAATTGGTTTTGGAAAAAAAATAGAATCGAGCTTGTAAATGCCTATGTTGAAAAGGTTAACCATTCAGAGAAAAAACTCCATTTAAAAGGGGCCACAGACCTATCATATGACAAATTGATTATTGCCACAGGTTCCAAACCCAATAAATTCGGATGGCCGGGCCAAGACTTAAAAGCTGTTCAAGGATTATACTCTAAACAGGATTTGGAAGGCGTTGAAAAGTTTGCCCCAAACAATAAAATCTGTAAGCGTGCAGTGATAGTAGGGGGTGGATTAATTGGAATTGAACTTGCCGAGATGCTTCTTAGCAGGGATATCCCAGTTACCTTTTTGGTTAGGGAAGATAGTTTTTGGAATGCGGTTTTACCTTCCGGGGAATCCCAACTAATCAATGAACATATATTGGAACACCATATAGATCTGCGATTATCCACAAATCTGGTTGAAATCATTGCTGATGAAAACGGACGAGCCAAAGCCGTGACAACAGATAAAGGAGACACCATTGAATGTGATTTTGTTGGACTCACAGCAGGAGTATCACCAAATATAGATTTCTTAAAAGAGAGTGGCATTGACCTAGGTCGCGGTGTTAAGGTAAATCGTTATTTAGAAACCAACATCAAAGACATTTATGCTATTGGTGATTGTGCCGAACAACATGAATCTATAGGAAATCGTAGACCTATTGAAGCTGTTTGGTACACTGGCAGGATGATGGGCGAAACCGTTGCCCAAACCATTTCTGGAAATAAAATCGAATATAAACCGGGCCATTGGTTCAATTCTGCCAAATTTTTAGACGTCGAATACCAAACTTATGGTTGGGTATTTAGTGAAAAAATCAAAAAGGATTTTGAAAAACATTTTCATTGGCGACATCCCAAGGAAAAAATATGTATTACGGTTGCCTATCATGTCAAAACAAAACAATTCTTGGGTATCAACACTTTTGGAATACGCATGCGGCATGAAATATTCAATCGCTGGTTGACCGAAAAGAGGAATGTTGAATATGTTATGGAATTTTTAAAGGATGCCAATTTTGACCCTGAGTTCTATGCCCAATATGAATCTGATATTGTAACTAAATTCAATTCGGAACTAGGAACCAAAGTTGTACCAAAAAAGAAAAGTTGGAAACGAATTTTTAAAAGCGCTTAAGGCAATATGAAAACAATAAAAAACATAGGCCTTATCATCTTTTTGATTGGCTTGGGAATTTTTACCTCACTTATTTTCATTGGTAAGTTCGAGCTTAATCAAGATACGTTGGATCAGGTTATTTCTGAAAAAGGCATAAAGAGTGAAATTTTCTTGGAGGAGTTGAAAAAAAATGTTGTGGGAATAGCGTTTGATGGCATGCAATCGTTCTCTCCAAAAATTACTTCAGCCTTAGAAACCGCAAACCAACAGCATCGAAGTAATAAGGAGTACAAAAAAGTTATTTATACTGCCCCTCATGACATGGCGGCGTTCATCGGTAAGAAGGCTGGTGTTGGTTTCATAACGAACAATAAAGGTTTAATGTGGTTTTTGACCTTTGGTTTGGGAATAATCGGAGCCTTATTGTTCATTATCCCAAATGTTATATTGCTCGGGGCAAAAGGGATAAAAAATGATGGTATTTATCATGAAAATGCCACGAACAGGGGTTGGATTGCGTGGCTCGTATTTATCTTTCTGGTCTCCTTTTATTTAATTCTGTATTTCCGTTCAGAATATGCGGTGAATTGGACGTATTTGCTCGACCCGATTAGTGAAAGTCTTAGCGGGAACCCAGCCGGACATTGGTTTGTTTATGGTTTTATGTATTGCGTGGTCATGACCGTCATGGCTGTTCGCATGTACATAAAATACCGACATAATATGTATCAAATGGTGCGAACGACTTCGGTTTTGTTCTTTCAGATCGTTTTTGCTTTTCTGATTCCCGAAATCATGGTTCGCTTGCAAATGCCTTACTACGATTTTAAAAATGCCTTCCCCTTGGATTATGATTTCTTTTTTAGCTGGAACTTAAAGGAATTACTCGCCAGTGGTGGAATTGGCCTTTTCATACTGGTATGGGGTATCGTATTGACCTTGATAATTGTACCTGTAATGGTTTATTTTTTTGGGAAAAGATGGTATTGTTCCTGGGTATGTGGTTGTGGTGGTTTAGCAGAGACTTTAGGCGACCCATATAGACAACACTCAAGTAAGTCCCTTTTTTCTTGGAAAGTAGAGCGCTGGCTCATTCATTTGGTTTTGGTATTTGCCGTAACGATGACCCTAATGACCTTGTATAGCTTTTTCACAGAGTCAAGCACAGTTTTAGGTATTAAGACCCAGAACGTACAGAGTACCTACAGTCTTCTGATAGGGGCAATTTTTGCTGGTGTAATTGGCACTGGATTTTATCCCATTTTTGGTAATCGTGTTTGGTGTAGATTTGGTTGCCCATTGGCAGCGTACTTAGGGTTTGTCCAACGATTTAAATCCCGATTTAGAATTACCACCAACGGAGGACAATGCATTTCTTGCGGAAATTGTTCAACTTATTGTGAGCAGGGAATAGATGTTAGGGCCTATGCCCAAAAAGGAGAAAACATTGTACGTTCAAGTTGTGTAGGTTGTGGTATTTGTTCAGCGGTTTGCCCAAGAGGCGTTTTGAAACTTGAAAATGGACCAGAGAAAGGTCGCATCAACCCAACGCAAGTATTATTGGGTAACGATGTTGATTTAATGGAATTGGTGAATAAAAAATAAACATGTTTCATAGAATATTGATATCATTTCTTTTTGTTTTCGTACTCCCTTTAACAACTAATAACGAATCCCAGTATTATAAAGATTTCTATGAATCTGGCAAGCCAAAATCTGAAGGTTGGTTCGTAGATGGAAAGAAAACGGGATATTGGAAATTCTATCATGGGAATGGCAAAACTTCAGAACAGGGGCACTATAAATACAATAGAAGAGAAAAGTATTGGTATTTTTACAGTCCAAACAGCATTCGAATCAAAGAAGGTAAATATTTGGATGGGGAAATGACCAGTTGGTGGTTGTTTTATGATGCGAAAGGAAGAATAAACCATAAATGCCAGCTCAACCAAGGAAAGAAGAACGGGTACTGTCTCAAATATGTAAACGAAGAACTGGTATCTGCTGAAAAATATAAAAATGGAAAAAAAGTCAAAGAATGGTACAATTTTGTTGATTTTCAGCGAGAAAACAAACTATCCGATTTAAAATAATGAGACGATTTTTCTATTTACTATGGATCATCATTTTACCTTCAATAAGTCCGGCGCAACAGGAACTTAATTATCCCAAGGTTGAATATGGTCCTGAAAAAATCAAAGCAAGCTGGGTCAGCCATCCAGAAATTGAAGGTGGCGAGGACCGTGTTATCCTATTTCGGAATACGTTTCGATTAGAAAATCCTGCCGAGGATTTTATAATAAATATTTCTGCAGACAACCATTACTTCCTATATGTAAACGGTAAAATTGTTACACATGGGCCACAATTAGGTGATATTAAGCATTGGAAATACGAAACTTTAAACCTAAAGAAGTACTTGCAAATTGGCAAGAATGTAGTTGCAGTGAAAGTGATTAATTTTGGCAAAAGAAGATTTTTAGGTTTTCAGTCCATTTTTACCAGCCTTATGGTCAATGGCGTAACTGAAAACGCTAAAACAGTATCCACAAAAGGTGAAATGGATACTTGGAAATGTTACTTGGACAAATCTTATAAGGCCATAGAAATTAATTGGAGAGAGCCAGGAGAAAAATCGATTGTAGGTGGATTTTATGCCAATAATCCAACTGATTTTGTTGACAAAAACCTTTATCCCACAAACTGGGAACAATTGCATTTTGATGACACACATTGGCAAAAAAACAAATTTTACGAAAACGCAAGTTCTATGGGAGGTTCTATGGCATATTTGCTTGAACCACGGAATCTTCCCTTATTAACGTGGAAAAACGAAAATATCGGGAAAATCGTTAGATCCGAAAATATGAATAAATCATCATTTCCCACTTCTGGGGAATTGACAATTGCCCCGAATAAAAAAATAATTTTCTTAATAGACCAAAAATTTGTTACCAACGGTTTCCCCGAATTGGTCTTCTCAAAAGGAAAGAATGCGCGAATAAAAATAAAATATGCCGAAAACCTATTTGGCAAAGACCATGAAAAAGGCAACCGAAATGAAATTGAAAACAAAGCGTTATTAGGATATTATGACTATGTTGTTTCAAATGGTATGGCGATGCAAAAGTTCATTCCAAATTGGATGCGAACATTTAGATTCGTTCAACTTGAAATCGAAACAGCTGAAGAAGAACTAACACTCAACAGTTTTGTAAACCATAAATCAAGAACTGCAATTCCCTCGATTGCAAATTTTACATCGGATAATGAAACCTACAATAAAATCTTTGAAATTTGCAAAAGAACAGTTGATATCTGTACCCAGGATTATTTTTTAAGTGATGCATATTACGAAACCATGCAATATGTAGGGGACACGAAAATTCATGCCTTGGTCTGGCAGACAATGAGTGGAAATTTGTCGCATACCAAAAACGCAATTCGTCAGTTTCACCATTCTCGTGATTCAGATGGAAATATTCTAGGGGCATATCCGCTTCGATCTACATTCATATACCCCACCTATTCCCTAATTTGGGTAGATATGATAGCTGATTACTACGCATTAACCGGGGATGAAAGTATTATTCATAACTATAAGGATGGAATTATACATACCCTCACTGGTTTTGAAAGAAATATGAACGAACACAATTTAGTCAAAAAAACCCCTTATCGCTATTTTGTGGATTGGTACAAAGGCCCAAATGACGGTGGTGGCACGGCCACAAATAATGGGGGCGAAAACTCAGCGGTCGTTAGCTTACATTATGCCCATGCACTTTTAAAAGCCGCTAAACTATTTGAGGTAATCGAGGATAAATACCATAGCACCAAGTTTAGAACTCGGTCCAATGATATAAAAAAATCCGTTTTTGAATTATGCTTTGATCACGAGAGAAAACTATTTGCAGAACGTCCTGACAAATCAGTTTATGATCAGCACACGAACATAATGGCCATCCTGACAAACGCGATACCCTTAAATCAACAAAAAGAACTCTTAAAAAGATTACTTGGTGATGAAGAATTACTGCAGGCCACTTATTATTATCGTTATTACCTTTTTGAAGCCATAAAAAAAGTAAATGCCCCAGAGCTATTTGCTGAAGCCCAAAAACCTTGGGAAGAACTCATTGCGAACAATATGACCACAACATTGGAGCGTTTTGAATCTGTTGAAAAACCAACTCGTTCTGAGGTACACCCATGGAGTACTTCACCTGCCTATTTTTATTTTAATTACTTAGCAGGAATACAATCTACAAAAAACAATTTTGAAGAAATAATTGTAAAACCAGTCTTTGGTGAATTACAAAAAATACAAGGCCTAATGCCTACTTTTAATGGAAATATCCTTTTCGATTTTAGAAGATCAGACAAGAAACTTAAAGCGGAGATTACAATACCGGAAACGATTAAAGGGGTAATTGTATGGAATAACAAAAGGATTCCTCTTAAAACTGGAAAAAATACATACAGCTTTGATTGAAAGTAATTAGTATCAATGACAGACATAAAAGTAATTATCCCAGCCCACAACGAAGCAGATTCCATTGCCCAAGTAATCCATGAAATTCCTAAATCGGTTTCCGAGGTGATTGTTGTCAACAATAATTCATCCGATGAGACAGCCAAAACTGCTAAAAATGCTGGTGCAACAGTACTCTCAGAGAAGAAAATGGGATATGGCTATGCCTGTCTTTGCGGAATGCAATACCTAGGACAACAGTCCAAAACACCAGATATCGTAGTATTTCTTGATGGGGACTATTCTGACTATCCTGAGGATTTGACGAGAGTTGTACAACCCATTATCGACCAAGATATTGATTTTGTGATTGGGGCCCGCGTAAAAGAGAAAAGGGAACTAGGAAGTATGACGCCCCAACAAATTTTCGGTAATTGGTTGGCCACTTTTTTAATGAAATTGTTTTTTAGGGCAACATTTACTGACCTAGGCCCGTTTAGAGCAATAAAATATGACAAGTTGTTAACACTTGAAATGGAGGATAAGACCTATGGCTGGACAGTGGAAATGCAGCTAAAGGCATTAAAGAAGAAACTGACATATACCGAAGTACCAGTACGTTACAAAAAAAGAATTGGTATTTCTAAAGTGTCAGGTACAGTAAAAGGTAGTATATTTGCGGGCATAAAAATTCTAGGTTGGATTTTTAAATACAGTATCAAATAATATGGGACTTACAATATCTTATTTAATCATTGCCATTTACAGTGTAGCACTGCTATTGATATTCTTTTATAGTCTGGCCCAACTGAACCTTTTAGTCAATTATTTGGGCAACAAACAACAAAACAAAAACGCACCCAAGTTCAATCTTTTAGACGCTAAGGAAATTCCCTATGTAACCATTCAGCTTCCAGTTTACAACGAAGAATATGTAATGGAGCGTTTATTAGCGAATATCGCCAAAATAGAATACCCCAAAAGTAAATTGGAGATTCAAGTATTGGATGACTCCACTGATGATACCGTAGTAGATACTGCGCAAAAGATCAAAGCCTTACAAGAAAGCGGATTGGATATTCAACATATTCGCCGGGAAAACCGCCAAGGTTTTAAGGCCGGCGCCTTAAAAGAAGGTTTATTGACTGCTAAAGGCGATTTCATTGCCATATTCGATGCCGATTTTTTACCTGACCCAGATTGGTTGAAAAAGACCGTTATCTATTTCAAGGATGAGGAAATTGGTGTTGTACAGACCCGTTGGGGCCATATCAATAGAGATTATTCTACATTGACAAAAATACAGGCTTTCGCCTTGGATGCCCATTTTACTTTGGAGCAGGTAGGCAGAAACGCAAAAGGGCATTTCATTAATTTCAACGGTACTGCCGGTATTTGGCGTAAAGAATGTATTCTCGATGCCGGAAACTGGGAAGGTGATACTTTGACCGAAGATTTGGATTTAAGTTATAGGGCCCAATTAAAGAATTGGAAATTCAAATATTTAGAGGATGTTGAAACGCCTGCTGAATTGCCAGTTGTAATCAGTGCAGCCCGTTCACAACAATTCCGTTGGAACAAGGGTGGTGCCGAAAACTTTAGAAAAACGGTTCTGAGTGTAGTTTCTGCAAAAAACATTTCATTTAAAACAAAGTTTCATGGGGTGATGCATTTATTGAACAGCTCTATGTTCTTATGTGTTTTCCTTGTTTCCGTATTAAGTATTCCAACAATGTATATCAAGGAAATATATCCGCAGTTCGATTGGGTTTTCAGTGTACTTAGTTTCTTTGTCCTTAGCACCATTATTCTCTTTATTTGCTATTGGTTTACGTATAAGAGTATTCAAGGAAGTAGCTTTGACAATTTTGTGGATTATATCAAGATTTTCTTTACCTTTTTCTCTGTCGCCTTAGGGTTTTCTTTGCACAATTCAATTGCTGTTTTGGAAGGCCATATGGGAAAACGCAGTGAGTTTGTGAGAACACCGAAGTTCAACTTAGATAATATTACTGATAGTTGGAAAGGCAATAAATACTTGGCCAAAAAATTATCCCCGAACATGATTTTGGAATTTGCACTAATGATCTATTTCTTATTTGGGATGTACAGTGCAGTACCATTGAATGATTTTGGTTTATTTCCATTCCACTTTATGTTATTCACTGGTTTCGGTTTTGTTTTCTTTAAGTCACTTACAGCAAGAGCATAATCAATTCGTTTCATTGTAAAATATACAATAAGGGGTATAGCTTTTTTATTGGACTTTTTTTCGGTTATTTGTAAAAATCCTTTGTACAAATAACAATGCTCAATCAGATCATAACATATTGGAAACTACATAAGATTCCAATAGCACTGGCCATATTGAGCGTTGGTTTGTATTACACATTTGCTTACCATCTTGACCGTACCGATTTTATTAAATTGATAACCCTTTTTGGAGCGTTATTTTTCCTTTGTTTTAAACTTATTCAATTTGAAAAATGGAACTTCAAATTTTTATTGTTTGTCGGCATTCTATTCCGTTTGGTACTCTTGTTGACCGAACCCAATCTTTCCCAGGATTATTACCGCTTTATATGGGATGGTGAATTGGTCCTTAATTTTATCAATCCGTATTTACAGTTACCCAACACTTTAATTGAACAACAGGATTTGGTTATCTCTAACGCACATGAACTGCACCAGGGCATGGGAGAATTAAGCGCGCGACATTTTAGCAACTACCCCCCATTAAGTCAATTTATATACGCTTTGGCAGCAATGCTTGGTGGTAAAAGTATTTTAGGAGCTACTATTGTAATGCGATCGATTATCATTTTATCAGACATTGGCATTTTTTACTTTGGGCGGAAATTACTCAAGAATCTCAACCTTTCGCCATATCTGATTTTTTGGTATTTTCTAAATCCCCTCATAATTATAGAGCTTACCGGAAATCTTCATTTTGAAGGTGTTATGCTTTGTTTTTTCATAGCTTCATTGTATTTGTTATCTATTAAAAAATGGATGTTGGCAGCAGTCATTTATGCCCTATCTATTTCGGTGAAATTAGTGCCCTTGATTTTTTTACCCCTATTTTTAAAACATTTGGGATTTAGGAAAAGTGTACTCTTCTATATTATTATTGGAATCACTTCATTAATACTTTTGGCTCCTTTTCTCTCAAACCAATTCATAAACAATTATACCGACACCATTGGTCTTTGGTTCTCTAACTTTGAGTTCAATTCAGGTATGTATAATGCCATTAAACAAATAGCGCTAGAGTTCGAAGCTAAACCATGGGAATTGATAAAAACCTATGGTAAAATAACGCCTTATGTAATAGTTTTATTTGTATTGCTTTTTACATTTTTTAGAGAAAATCAGAAATTATCAATACTAATTACATCAATGCTTTGGATTTTGACCGCCTATTACTTACTGGCAGCAACAGTGCATCCCTGGTATATTGTATTCCTTGTTTTGTTGACCATTTTTACACCATATAGATTTTCACTGGTTTGGTCTTTAGTTGTTATCTTAAGCTATTATGCCTATTCCCAAATAGGTTTTAAAGAGCATTTGGGCCTTCTTTCGATTGAGTATATTGTTGTATATGGATTTATTATTTTCGAATTGTTCAGACTAAAGAGCCTAAAACTGCTATTTCGTAAAAATTAAGGCCTAATCGTTGCTGTTTCAATTTAATTTGTACATTTGATTGATAATGGAAAACGAACTACATATTTCTACAACTAATTGGGCAATAGCTCCCAATCGTTCGTTTGTACCTGTACGTCGTCGCCCGTAAGGGTGTCTTCTAGTATGGAAATAGGTGAGTCCATTTCCGCAAAATCAAACAAATCATTATTCAAACTTTTTATTAAAAACAAGTAACAATGGAAATTGTTATTGCCAACGAATCCCATTTTAAATACGCAACGATAATTTGCGACACCATTGCCGACTCAGCTAAGGTAAGGGGTACAGGTATTGCCAAAAGAACTCCTGAATACATTCTTAAAAAACTCGAGAAGGGCAATGCAGTAATCGCTTTAGATGACGGCAAGTTTGTAGGGTTCTGCTATATAGAAATTTGGGGACACAATAAGTACGTAGCAAATTCAGGGCTTATCGTCCATCCTGATTATAGAAATCAAGGATTGGCCAAGAAAATCAAAAAGTCGATTTTTGAACTTTCAATCAAAAAATTCCCTTCAGCAAAGATTTTTGGAATTACCACAGGGCTGGCCGTAATGAAAATAAATTACGAGTTGGGTTACCAGCCTGTAACATTTTCTGAGCTGACTGATGATCCTCAATTTTGGAAAGGTTGCCAAACCTGTAAGAATTTTGATATTCTTACCCGAACGGAACAAAAGATGTGTTTATGTACTGGCATGTTATATGACCCAGAAGCGAAACAAAAAAATACTGCAAAAGAAAAAGTGAACAGTAAGGCATTCACCAGATTAAAAAGTATAAAGGAACAGTTGTTCCTTAAAAAGAAGAAAAAATAGATTTCCTTTTAGTAGGAAATAAAAATTATAGATAATGAAAAAATTAGTTTTAGCATACAGCGGAGGATTGGATACTTCTTATTGCGCGAAATATTTATCCAAAGAAAAAGGTTTTGAAGTACATGCAGTTAGTGTAAATACAGGCGGCTTTTCAGATGCTGAGATTGCAACAATCAAATCAAAGGCATTGGAATTGGGGGCTACTTCATACACCTCGATTGATGCTGTACAAACGTTCTACGATAAGGTGGTCAAGTATTTGATTTTTGGCAATGTCCTTAAAAACAACACCTATCCCCTTTCTGTAAGTGCCGAACGAATTGTACAGGCTATTGAAATCGTTAATCATGCGAAAAAAGTGGGTGCAGAATTTATTGCACATGGCAGTACAGGAGCTGGTAATGATCAGGTTCGATTCGATATGATTTTTCAAATCATCGCTCCAGAAATAAAAATAATAACGCCTATTCGGGACAATAAGCTTTCCAGGGAAGTTGAAATTGCATACTTAAAAGAAAATGGAGTTGATTACCCTTGGGAAAAGGCAAAATACTCTATCAATAAAGGACTTTGGGGAACGTCAGTTGGCGGGGATGAGACGCTGACGTCGAATTTACCGTTACCGGACAGTGCCTATCCAAGTCAACTGCAGGAGAAAAATCCAACAGAAGTCAAATTGACTTTCGAAAAGGGTGAACTGGTGGCCATTGATGGTAAAAAAGATACGCCTATAGCCAATATTGAAAAACTGGATGCTATGGCCTCTAAATATGCAATTGGTAGGGATATTCATGTGGGCGATACCATTATTGGAATCAAAGGAAGGGTAGGCTTTGAGGCCGCAGCTTCATTGATTATCATAAAAGCACACCATTTATTAGAGAAACATACGCTGAGTAAATGGCAACAGTTTCAAAAAGAGCAGCAAGGTAATTTCTATGGCATGCTCTTACATGAAGGCAATTATCTCGATGAAGTTATGCGAAATATTGAGGCATTCTTGACCGATACACAAAAGAACGTTTCAGGTGATGTTTTCGTTGCCTTATATCCTTTCCAATTTAGATTGAATGGAATCTCCTCAAAACATGACTTGATGAATGCATCATTTGGAAGTTATGGCGAAATGCATAAGGGGTGGACAGCTGATGACGCCAAAGGATTTATTAAAATCCTATCCAACCCAGGAAAAATATACAATCACGTAAACCAAAATCATGATTAAAACTGGTATTGTAGGAGGCTCTGGATATACGGGTGGAGAATTAATCCGAATATTATTGAATCACCCAAAAACGGAAATTGATTTTGTTTACAGTACCACAAGGGCTGGAAAAAAGGTTTCAACCGCACATCCAGATTTGTTGGGATTGACCGAAATGAAGTTCACTGGCGATGTGAATTTAAATGTGGATGTGGTTTTTCTTTGTTTGGGACATGGCAATTCCACCAAATTCCTGAATGAAAACAACTTCTCTGAAAACACAAAAATCATCGATTTAAGTAATGATTTTAGATTAAACGATGATTCAGTTTATGATGGAAAGGAATTCGTTTACGGTCTACCGGAATTAAAAAAATCCAGTATTATAAATGCAAAAAATATTGCTAATCCTGGTTGTTTTGCCACGGCAATACAATTGGCATTAATACCCTTGGCAAAGGCTCACGTCTTAAACAAGCAAGTTCATGTAAATGCAGTGACTGGTAGTACTGGAGCAGGTGTTAGTCCGTCTGGAACGACCCATTTTAGTTGGCGAAACAACAATGCTTCTTGGTACAAGCCTTTTACGCATCAGCATTTGGGTGAAATCAATGAAAGCCTAAAGGGGCTGCAAGAAAATTCAGGTGAAATCCTCTTTTTACCCAATAGGGGAAACTTTACTAGAGGTATTTTGGCAACGGCTTATACCTATTTTGAAGGAACAGAAGAGGAGGCCAAGCAACTTTACAAGGATTTTTATAAAGACGCGGAATTCACTCAAGTGGCAGAAGAACCCATCAATTTAAAACAAGTAGTGAACACAAATCAATGCCATATTCATTTGCATAAGCATGAAGATACTTTACTTATTACATCTGCCATAGACAATCTTTTAAAAGGAGCTTCAGGGCAGGCAGTGCAAAACATGAATTTAATGTTTGGCTATAGCGAAAATGAAGGCTTACAGTTAAAGGCTGGGGTTTATTAAACGAATAAGATTCCTGATTTACTGAAATATATTAAGCATAATTCTGAGGAATAACATAAGAATTTAAAAAATGAAAATAGCAATAATAGGCGCAGGGAATTTGGGATTATCAATAGCTGAAGGGGTCTTACATAGCAACGGACATACCAGCATGTATTTGACTAAAAGAAATATTGAAAGCATCCAACAGTATGAAAAATTCGGTAATGTAACCGTTACCACAGACAATAGAGAAGCAGTACAAAATTCTGATATTCTGATCTTCGCCGTTCAACCCTTGCATATTGGAAAATTGTTGGAAGAGGTAAAAGATCTGCTAACAGAAAATCATGTTATCATATCGACTATTACCGGTTTTAGCATTGAAAACATCGAAAGTATCATTGGTAAAAATCAGAATATCATCCGCAGTATGCCCAACACAGCAATTTCAGTTGGAAAATCAATGACCTGTATTTGCGCCAATGAAAAGGGCAAAAAGCGAATAGAATTAGCCAAGGCCATTTTTAACCGAATGGGGCATTCAATGGAAATCCCTGAAGAACAAATGCAAGCGGCAACGGTTATTTGTGCGAGTGGAATAGCATTCTGGATGCGCCTGATACGCGCTACCACGCAAGGGGCCATTCAATTGGGTTTTGATGCCAAGGAAGCACAAGAACTAGCGATGTATACCTGTGATGGCGCAGCAGGTCTTTTAATTGCATCAGGTCATCATCCTGAGGAAGAAATCGACAAAGTGACCACCCCTATGGGTTGCACCATTCAGGGTTTGAATGAAATGGAACACCAAGGTTTAAGCTCCTCACTTATTCGGGGAATTGTTGCTTCATTCGAAAAAATAAGTGAGTTTAAAAAAGCGAATCAATGAAACTATTCGATGTATACCCTTTATATGATGTAACCCCTGTTTCTGCCAAGGGAATTGTAGTTACCGATGATAAAGGACAGGAATATCTTGATTTTTACGGAGGACATGCCGTTATATCAATTGGTCACGCCCACCCACTATATGTACAACGATTAAAAGACCAATTAAATAAAATTGGATTTTATAGTAATGCAGTACAAAATCCACTTCAGGTTGAATTGGCAACCAAACTCGGACGGCTTTCAAATTGTGTGGATTATAACCTGTTTCTATGCAATTCCGGAGCTGAAGCCAATGAAAACGCCTTAAAACTGGCCTCTTTTCAAACGGGCAAATCACGTGTTATAGCTTTTAATAATAGTTTTCATGGTAGGACCTCAGCTGCAGTGGCCACTACGGATAACGAAAAGATAAACGCCCCAATAAACAAACAACAAAAGGTGACTTTTTTACCTTTTAATGATATTACGGCCTTTGAAAATGAAATTGAAAAAGGAGATGTATGCGCGGTGATTTTGGAAGCTATTCAAGGAGTAGGTGGGTTGGATGAGCCTTCAAGTGAATTTTTTCGACAAGTTGAAAGATTATGTAAAGAAAACGGTGTAGTTCTTATAGCAGATGAGGTACAGTCGGGTTTTGGGCGAAGTGGAAAATTCTTTGCATACCAGCACCATGAAATTCATCCAGATATCATTACCATAGCCAAAGGAATGGGAAATGGGTTTCCAGTAGGTGGAGTTTTGATTCATGAAAGCATCAAAGCATCTTATGGACAATTGGGAACTACATTTGGCGGTAATCATCTTGCCTGTGTGGCAACTTTGACTGTTCTTGAAGTTTTCGAAAAAGAAGAATTGGTGGAAAATGCAAAAGAACTTGGTCATTATTTTTTGGAAAAGGCAAAAGAAATTCCACAGGTAATAAGAACCAAAGGGAAAGGATTGATGTTGGGATTGGAATTTGATTTTGAAGTGGCAGCGCTTCGGAAAAAACTGATTTACGAGCAACATCTTTTCACTGGCGGTGCCAACGATAAACACGTTTTAAGAATTCTACCTGCTTTGAATATCACTAAAACCGATATGGATCTATTTTTCGAGAAATTAAAAATAGCCTTATCATGAGTGTAATGTTGAACATAGAAAAACGTAATGCAGTCCTTAATTCCATGAGTGAATTGATAAGGAAAGAAAAAAGTACCCTTTTAAAAGCTAATGGTAAAGATCTGGAAGCATACATTGGTGATGATATTGCTATGCATGACCGCCTAAAAGTGGACAACAACAAAATCGATGGGATGTTAAAATCCCTTAAAGAGTTAGTACAGCTGAATGACCCTTTGAACATAGAGCGATTTCAATTTGAGCATGAAAATGGCCTGCAAATCAGTAATAGAACGGCTCCCTTTGGAACAGTCCTGATCATTTACGAATCCAGACCTGATGTAACTATCGAGGCTGCGGGCATAGCCTTTAAATCTGGAAATAGAATTTTATTGAAAGGTGGTAAGGAATCGTTGCATAGTAATATGATTCTGGTTGATTTATGGCATAAGGCCTTATCAGAACATCAGGTTTCAAAAGATTGGGTTACCTATCTACAATATAATCGAACTGAGACGCAAAAATTTTTGGCAAACCCCACTCAAAAAGTCGATTTGATTGTTCCCAGAGGAGGTGAAAAGTTGATTGCATTTGTAAAACAACACGCTACCTGCCCTGTAATTGTAAGTGGCAGGGGCAATAATTTTGTTTATGTAGATACTGAAGCCAATCAGCAAATGGCATTGGATATTATCATTAATGCAAAGACAACCAAAATATCTGCTTGTAATGCTTTGGATAAAGTATTGATAAATACCGGTTTGGTGAAAAAAGAGGATTTTACTAAAAAACTCATTTCCCAATTGAAAGAAAGCAACGTAACCATTTTGGCTGATAATCACTTATGTAGTTTGGAAAACGTGTCCAAAATCACAGATGACTCTGTTTGGTATGAAGAGTTTTTGGATTATAAGATTCTTCTTGGTGAAGTAAAAGATATGGAAGAGGCTATAGATAAAATCAATCTTTATGGAGGAGGGCATTCAGCAGCTATCCTTACCGAAAATGAAGAAACCGCCTCCTATTTTATGAACAGTGTAGATTCCGCAGCGGTTTACCATAATGCATCAACACGATTTACAGATGGAGGTCAATTTGGTCTGGGAGGGGAACTCGCAATTAGTACCGATAAATTGCACCAAAGAGGTCCAATAGGTTTACAACATTTGGTGACCAACAAATGGTATATAAAAGGTAATGGACAAATAAGATAGTCATGAAGAAGAAAAGAATCTTATTAAAAATAGGAACCAATACCTTAACCAAGGAAACGGATCAAATATCCCGAGGTAAAATAGAGGATATTGGAAGACAGATTGCAGCATTGAAAGATGAATACGAGTTTATCATCGTCAGTTCCGGAGCCATTGCAGCAGCCAAACAGTTCGTAAAATTAGAACATAATGGGGCCGCTATAGATGTGAAACAGGCATTGGCAGCTATTGGACAACCGCACTTGATGCGGATCTTTCAAGAAAATTTTAGGGAATTGGGCTTGTCAACCTCCCAATGTCTATTATCCTATTCAGATTTTGACAATTTAGACGCCAAGGCGAACATAAAGAATACCATTAATGTTCTTGTAGCGAATAACTTCATTCCCATTATTAATGAAAATGATACGGTAGCCACTGATGAAATTCAATTTGGTGATAATGATAAATTGGCTGCCTTAACTGCTGCTCTTTTACAAGTGGATCTGTTGATGATTGCTACCAATACAGATGGGGTCTACACCAAGGAATCCATCGATAATAACAAACCGGAAACGATTGCCACAGTTTCTGGAGTTCAAAAATTGCAAAAGGAAATCAGTGCTTCAAAATCATCGCACGGTACTGGTGGAATGCAATCGAAAATCGAAGCCGCCATCATTGCCCAAACAGTAGGGATTGAAACCTGGATTGTAAATGGGTTGAAAGATAATTTTATAGCAGATGCCATAACCGGGAAAAGCAACTATACTAAAATAAAATAATGCAGCACTACCTCTCTATAAACGATATTGATTCACTTCCTGATTGGGTTCATGAGGCAAGGGCCTTGAAAATTGACCCCTTACAATCAAAATCCTTGGGTAAGGATAAAACCATCGGCTTGTTGTTCTTCAATAACAGTCTAAGGACCCGATTGAGTACCCAAAAGGCAGCCATAAATTTAGGAATGGAAGTCATAGTAATGAACTTTGGTAATGAAGGATGGGCTTTGGAATATGGCGATGGCACCATAATGGATCAAGGCACATCGGAACATATCAAAGAAGCAGCACAGGTGGTTTCCCAATACTGTGATATTATCGGAATCAGGGCTTTTGCATCGTTGACGGATAAAGAAAAGGACGAAGCAGAAGTGGTCTTGGACGGTTTTAAAAAATATGCTTCTGTTCCCATTGTAAATATGGAAAGTTCTGTTGGACACCCATTACAGGCTTTGACCGATGCCATAACATTGGCCGAAAATTCCAACAAGGCTAAACCAAAAGTGGTGCTGTCTTGGGCGCCACATCCCAAAGCCCTTCCCCATGCCGTTGCCAATTCATTTATACAAATGATGCAAAGGCAAGATGCTGATTTTGTGATTGCACACCCTAAAGGGTATGAACTAGATCCTACAATAACGAAAAATTCACAAATCGAATATGATCAAAGCAAAGCACTTGAAAATGCTGATTTTGTTTATGTGAAAAACTGGAGCAGCTATACCGATTATGGGAAAGTAATGAACCAAGATCCAAGTTGGATGATTACCAAAGAAAAACTGGGCGATGCAAAATTCATGCATTGTCTACCGGTACGAAGAAATGTTGTGGTTGAGGATGCCGTATTGGACAGTGATCAATCTTTGGTCATAGAACAAGCCAATAATAGAACCTATGCGGCACAAATTGTACTGAAAAAGATTTTAGAGAATTTATAATGAATAAAGAAAGAATTCATACGAAAAAGGAATTAGCAGCTTTTAGAAAAGAACTTCGGAACAATTTAACTCCTGCTGAAGCTTTTTTATGGACTCATTTGAAGGCAAGAAAGCTTGACAATAAAAGATTTACCAAGCAACATAGTATTAAGAACTATATAGTAGATTTTTACTGTGCTTCAGAAAAATTAATAATTGAATTGGATGGAGAAGTGCATAACAATGCAACAACTCAAGAATTTGATGAAAAAAGAACCTCTTTTTTAAATAAAATGGGGTTTACAGTATTAAGATTTGAAAACAAAATGGTGTTTGACAATCTACCTTCTGTACTAAAGGAAATAGAAGATAATTTTAAAAGCTCCTCCTTTTAGATAAAGGGAGGTGTCGAACCATAGTGAGACGGAGGGTTTGTAATCCCAAGCCAAATAAAAAAAATATTACGGCTTATTAAACTCCCCTTTCACCCGCCTTTGGCGGGATTCATTCCCCTCTTTCAAAAAGAGGGGAGCTTAAAAAGTATTATAGGTATATATGAAACAAAATCTATCCATAGTTAAAATTGGTGGAAATGTCATAGAAAACGAAATTGAGCTTGACCAGTTTCTAATGAATTTCTCCAAATTGCAAGAACCTAAAATTCTTGTACATGGTGGTGGTACATTGGCAACAAAATTGGCGACAAAATTGGGTATTGAATCGAAAATGACCCGTGGTAGGCGAATTACAGATGGCAAAAGTCTTGAAGTCATTACCATGGTCTATGGTGGACTCACAAATAAGAATATTGTGGCTAAATTACAGGGCTTGG
>CBDUKE010000040.1:0-25676 GCA_965367725.1 uncultured Maribacter sp.
GATTTGAATGCACCTGTGAATTAAAAAATTCCTATGTTTCTAGAAGCAATTTAAACAACAAAATCATGAACAAAAAAGTAAGGACATTAATCCCCGCTTTCGATATAGATATGGGTGGCATACCATTAAAACAGGCCTTACCCACAAATAATGTGCAACAAGTAGATCCTTTTCTATTATTGCATCACGGGGAGATAAAATATCGAAAACATGCCAAAGCGGTGCATCAAGGTGTGGGGGCACATCCTCACCGGGGTTTTACGCCCGTGACTTTTATCATAGCGGGTGAAATACACCATCGAGATAGTAGGGGAAATAACCAAATTGCGAAAAAAGGCGAAGTACAATGGATGCATGCAGGATCCGGTATTGTGCATAGTGAACGACCTTCACAGGATTTAATAGACAGGAATGGCACCAATGAAATAATTCAACTTTGGATAAATACCCCTGCCGAAAAAAAAATGAAGGAACCCAGTTATCAATATGTTCCGGAGCAAGAAATACCGGTCTTTCTTTCAGAAGATGAAAACATACGCTCCAAAGTAATTGCAGGTCATTACGGTTCCTCGAAGGGGAAAATAGACGTTGAAAGTGAGCTTTTGATACTATGGAACGATGTATTTGGTAAAGGATCTCAAACTTTTTCGATTCCAAAAGGCTTCAATACCATGATCTATACGATTAAAGGTCAGCTAAGGGTAAAAGACTATGGTCTTGTGGAAAAGGAAAGTTTGGTCATTTTTGAGGATGATGGTGACCAGGTTACCATTACCGCGGACCAAGGCGCATCGTTCTTGCTCATAGCTGGATTACCATTGAATGAAAAAATGGTGCAACATGGGCCTTTTGTGATGAACTCCCAAACGGAAATTCTTGAAGCCATGCGTGATTACCAAATGGGTAAGATGGGAATCCTTATTGAAGAGTAAATAGTTGTAATTTAATATTTTAGTAGCGGTTTTTAGGTTCTCGCCTTTAAACCGCTATTTTTATTCCAACATTGGGTAGTATGAAAATCAAGAATTGTACAATTTCAGATATTGAATCTATTTTCAAGCTATATGCCATCGCTACTTCTTTTCAAAAGAAAAAATTTCCAGCTAACCAATGGCCCATTTTTAGCAGAGCGCTTGTTGAGACTGAGATCAAAGAAAATAGACAATGGAAATTATTGATCAATGGGCAAATTGCATGTATATGGGCAATAACTTTCAGCGACCCCCAAATATGGGAAAAGAGCAAAGATGATTCGGCTATATATATCCACAGAATTGCAACCAACCCAAATTTTAGAGGTCAAAATTTAGTTTCAATAATTGTTGAATGGGCTAAAAACTACTGTGCTGATAAACAAATATCTTTTATAAGAATGGATACTTGTGGCAATAATCGTAAACTTATTGGGCATTACACAAAATGTGGATTCGATTTTTTGGGCATCACCAAATTAAAAAACACAACTGCCCTCCCTTCACATTACAAAGATGCAGACGTTTGTCTATTTGAAATTAAATTGTAAATATCATCATATACTTTCGTTAAAGAGAATATAAAACTCATAGGCCATGAGCATGTTGAAAAAGGGCATAAAATAGGAAATGTCATAATAGTGGTGGTATAGAATAATTGAATTTATTATAACAAATAAAAGCGCCAAGAGTGTTAGATCTTGGCGCTTTGTATAGTATCTACTTACGAGAATTTAATTAGTGACAGGAGTAACTGTAATACTTCTGAATTCTACAGGACCATGATCCCCTTGGATCATTAACGGACCCGCTTCAGCCTCATTATTATCTAATGCACCACCGGTCATTCCTGGTATATTTTGATTGGTTATTATTTCTTTTCCATTGGCAACAATGGTAATTCTTCTACCAATCAGGGTAATATCAAATTCTTGCCATTCTCCTGCCTTTTTTGCCGCCATTTCGTTAGGAGTCAAAAAGCCATAAATACCACCGAAGAGAATGCTCGAAGGGTCCAATCCAATATTATCTGCTATTTGCACCTCATACCTCCCACGGAGGAATATTCCGCTATTGCTTCCTTCAGGATAGCGAAATTCCAAATGCAATTTAAAATCATTGAACTTTTCATTGGAAACCAAATTGGCACCTGCTTTTTCACTAGTCAAAATTCCGTCTTTAACCACCCACTGGTTCTCCCCCATGGCCTGCCAACCATCAAGATCTCTTCCATTGAACAGTGCTCTTGGTTCTCCCCACACAGGATTCTCATTATATGCGAGTTTGGGTGCGCGTGTTCCAACCCAATCATATGTTTTGCCATCTGTGTAAAGTAAAGTTCCTTTTAGTTGTTCGCCTTCCAATGATCCTTCAAACTCCAATAGATTCCCTGTCTCCCATTGGGGCGGAATCGAAAAAGAGAATTTGCCATCTTTCAAGTTTATTTCCGATATAGGTCTAGCACTACCGTTTAAAAATACAAAACGGCCTACCAAAGTGCTTAAACCAGAATGACTGACCTCTAACCAAGATGGTACATCTTTTCCATCATATGAGAGCGTCAAATTCCATCGCCCTTCCATTGATTTTGGATCCTGGGCATTTAATTGAAGCGTAAGTGTTGCAATCAGCAATAACGCGAGTGTTTTTACTTTTTTATTGTTCATATTATTTGATTATCTATTTCAATTTAATTATTTCTTTAATACTGATATTATTCTTTGCATCCTTTTTTTCTACGCGTGTCAATTAAGTAAATGATTTTCCAGTCTGCGCCATCTTTGAACAATTGAAAGGAATTTACACCACAATGACTAAATGCATCATTATACCAAAACTCATAAGGGGTCCAGGCATTCGCCATGGCACCATCAACCTGTATACTGAACGAAAGGATTTTCTCTTGAAAATTAACAGTATCGGGAATGCTCACAATTGATTTTAAAAATTCATTGAAATCTTCTGTCCGCAGGTCCGTTGTTCCGTCTTTTTTTTTGCCTATAGTCTGGGCAATAATTCCATCTGAAACGGTTTGCTTGATTAAAAGGGAGTCTTGTTTATGAAAACCATCAAAAAAAGCTTCAATCGTTTTCTGAACTTTGGCCTCATCAGATTCTTGAGCCAAAACAATCGTAAAACCAAAAAGAAGCATAAAAAGCAATATAAGTTTCATTTTCATCATGTTTATTCAAAAATAAGTTAAAATCCGGAATGGGCAACTTAGGTCCTTGGCATTCCAAAAATCCTAAACCAACATCACCAAATAAAATGCCACAAAATCATTACTTTTAACACTCCTAAAAAACACTAAATGTCCACAGCCAAAAAAGAATACAAAAGAGTAACCGTAAAATCGCTCATTGACATGAAAAAGAACGGTGAGAAAATTTCTATGCTCACAGCTTATGATTATTCAATGGCAAAAATTGTAGATGCCGCTAATGTTGATGTTATCCTTGTAGGTGATTCTGCAAGCAATGTGATGGCCGGACATGAAACTACCCTTCCCATTACTTTGGAACAAATGATATATCATGCATCATCGGTAATTAGGGCTGTAAATAGAGCGCTGGTGGTGGTTGACATCCCTTTTGGCAATTATCAAAGTGACCCCAAGGAAGCTTTGCGTTCTGCAATACGAATTATGAAAGAAAGTGGCGCCCATGCTGTTAAGGTTGAAGGGGGTGAAGAAATTAAGGAATCAGTGAAAAGAATTTTAAATGCAGGGATCCCCGTTATGGGACATTTGGGTTTAACTCCTCAGGCTATTTATAAGTTTGGCACTTACACTGTTCGCGCCAAGGAGGAAGAAGAAGCAGATAAATTGATCGCCGATGCCCAGTTGTTGGAGCGTCTGGGATGTTTTGCAATAGTCCTGGAGAAAATTCCAGCTGAATTGACCAAAAAAGTATCTGAAAGCATATCAATCCCCACTATCGGAATTGGAGGTGGTAAATATGCTGACGGACAGGTCCTTGTCATACATGATCTTTTAGGAATGACCCACGAATTCAATCCACGATTTTTAAGAAGGTACATGAACCTATATGAAGATATGGGCAATGCCATATCACAATATGTCGCTGATGTAAAGAGCAGGGATTTTCCTAGCGATGAAGAGCAGTATTGAATATTAACCACCAGTGACCAAAAATGCTTAAACGATTTAGTATAATTGCCTTTGTATTGCTGAATATTGGCTGTGATCAAATATCCAAAAACATCGTTCGCAGGAATGTTGAACCTATGGCATATATTCAGATAGTGGGTGATAATTTAATTTTGACCAATGTTGAAAACACTGGAGCAATGCTAGGTTTTGGTCAAGGATTCTCCCCAATACTGAAGTTGATTTTATTACAGGGACTTCCGTTAATCGTACTATTGATACTTTTGGCAAGAACACTTCAGAAGACAAATCTAAATCGTTGGATGGTGCTTGCATTTGCCTTTGTGATTGGGGGTGGCATAGGAAATCTGATAGATCGTATTGCTTATGGCTCTGTGACCGACTTTTTTCAAATAAAATTAGGGATGCTTAAAACTGGCATCTTTAATATGGCTGATATGTCAGTTACCACCGGGGTATTGCTATTGCTTTTTTTAACCATTCGTTATAGGAATTTATCTATCTAATAATGTCGAAGACACTGTCAACCCCTCAAAACCTACAAATACTCTACGAAGACAATCACTTAATTGCAGTAAATAAACGACCAGGTGATATCGTACAGGGCGATAAGACAGGTGATATGCCCTTGAGTGAAATTGTAAAACAATACATCAAAGCGAAATACAACAAGCCTGGAAATGTTTATTTAGGTGTTGCCCATAGATTGGACAGGCCAACATCTGGCATAGTGGTCTTCGCCAAGTCATCAAAGGCGTTACCGCGATTGAATAAATTATTTGCAGAAAAAGAGGCAAAAAAAACATACTGGGCGGTAGTAAAAAATATGCCCCCTAAAACGCGAGACACACTTACCCATTGGCTAAAACGTAATACGAAGCAAAACAAATCATACGCTAATATAAAAGAAGTTCCGGATAGTAAAAAAGCTGTTTTGGATTACGAGATCATTAAGAAATTAGATAATTATTTTTTATTGGAGATTGATTTAAAAACGGGGAGGCACCATCAAATTCGTGCGCAATTAACGGCTATTGGATGTCCGGTAAAAGGTGATCTTAAATATGGTTTTGACCGAAGCAATAAAGATGCAAGCATACATTTACACGCAAGGAAGCTTATGTTCATTCATCCAGTGAAAAAAGAAAAGCTCGAATTTATAGCCCCTCCGCCAAATGATCCAATTTGGAACGCTTGTTGATATTTATTTTCTACATTTAATTACTAAACAAAACACTATACCATGATTAAAAGAGCATTATTCCTTTTCAGCCTGATTTTTTTATCCTCTTGCGGGAGTTATAACTCAATCGATACATTTTACAATGCACACAAAAACGATAATCAAGTAACCGCTGTCCGTGTGCCCCAATTTATGCTGACTTTGATCAGTGGTATTTCCCCAGAAATGCAATCGCTTGTTGGCAATACTAGGGATTTGAGATATATGCGATTTCCTAGTACGACACCAGCCAAAACACAATTTCTGAATAAACAGATGAACGGAATCACGGGTAATTCATTTATTGAGGTCTATCGAAACAACGACGATTTAAAAAGAAATGTCGTGTCTATTCGTGAAAAGCGGAACAGCGTCAAGGAGATATTGATTTATAACAACAATAATCTCAATGGTTCTTTCCTTTACTTCAATGGTGATTTTGATCCCGTAAAAGTCAGGGATATGGCCAAGAGCGATCAATTTGGTAAATTGGGTGAGGGCCTAATACAACAATTCAGTCCAAGTACTCCAGGAATTAGCCAAGATAAGAGACAGTAATAGTGAGGTCACCGCGTCAATTGCATTGCCTTTTCGCGAATGATTTGGGCAACCGGTTTTCCTTCTAAATGGCTTTCTAACCACGACAAAATGTCCAGATACAGGAAGGCCCGTTTTTCATAAGGATGGTTCTCATACTTTTTAAGCTCGTTATACAGTTTCTGAAATTCGTTACGTAATTCATTCGGATAAATATTACCGAGATTACGTAAGAACTTGATCATTTCTTTTTGTACTGCATGTAAGTCGTTCATTTTCAATAGAAACTTGTAGGTGCTCTTTAATTGCAGTTCTAAATGATAGTCCATACCTGCTTCATAATGGGCAACCAAGCTTAAGACACGCGCAAAGCACATAAGGTCTTCCCGCATTTTTAAATTCTTGTTATCTATGATCTTCTTTAAATAAAGAATGCAATTTTTGTTATCCCCATTGCCAAAGTAAAGGCTAGCAATCTTATAGTACAAGATCATGATATGATGGGCGTCTAAACGATCTTTGTGTTTATTGATCCCATACTCAATGATCTTCACCAAATACAACCCTTTATCAAAAGTGCCTTCCAAAAAATGAAGATTCAATTTATTGGCGTTGATATAAAGAAAAGCCAAGGAACCAATATTATCATTTTTGGGAAAATCCTTAGACTCGGTCATCGCCTCCAGTCGCTGAAGTGTTTTTTTAAATTGAGAGCTATATTTTACAAAAAACAAGGATTCCAATAAATAATGGTTTCCTTTTAAAAAGAATACAGGATTCAATTGGATCATCTTTTGATTTTCATAAAAAAGATCAACCCATTTATTGGCATATTTATAGCAAGAAAGAAAATCTTGAATTAAAAAACTATACCATAAGTGCGCCTTATAGAGCCACAATTTTTCTCGAAATCCAAGGGTTGCAATGTTATATTTTGGAAGTTGTTTTTTGAAGTAAGCCTTAACCTTATTTAAATCTTCATCATTGCGTACATACCCCACTTTGAGCATAAGACCATATAACTGCAAAGATAAATTGGAAAGTTTACTGGTCATCAGATTCTGCTCGGACAACTGTTTGGCCTGTATGGCCAGTTCATCGGCCCTATCAGGGATACTTCTTGTAATATATTGGGTCTCAATGATTTTTTCGAGTTCTACGATTTCGTAGGCAATATTTTTTTCCTCATTTTCAATAGCCGTATACTTGGCCTTGTCCAGTATCTTCAAACTTTGCTTGTAAAGCCCTTTTTGATATAATATGGTTGCAAAATCCAATTGTTCCCTTAATTGAACCCTAACATTCTGGTTCACGGGATTCAATCTTAGACTTACAAGAATCTGTTTGTAGAGATGTGCTTTTAAGTTTGATAGTTGCGATTTTTTAACGATTCCGCTATCCAGAATCACCTTTTCATCGTATTTCTTAACTTTATCCAAAAGATTGAACAATGCCAAAAATTTGGCATCAGTATTCACCCCCAATCGTCCCACATAAAGTTTAAATTGGCGCTTCTCTGATTTCGAGAGGGATTTTACCAGTACAAACAATGCATCTTTATGCGCAGTTGTCATCGTAATAAATATTGTTTAAATCGTTGTTTTATAACACTTTACACTCACCAAAAAGTAACTTAACGTTGTAAATGTAGTTCCAATGTTTAGGTCAACTGACCTATTGGTCATATATTCGTCAACGGCTAGTTAAAACTACGTAAATATAATGAGTAAAGATATAGTACAAATTTTTGATACCACACTTCGCGATGGTGAACAGGTACCAGGATGCAAATTGGATAAAAGCCAGAAATTGGTTATTGCCAGACGTCTTGATGACCTTGGTGTTGATGTTATCGAAGCAGGGTTTCCAATTTCGAGCCCTGGTGATTTCAATTCGGTAAAGGAAATTGCCAAAATCGTAAAAAACGCAACGGTCTGTGGGTTAACCCGTGCGGTAAAAAAAGATATCGAAGTTGCGGCCGAAGCGTTGAAACCAGCCAAAACCCCCAGAATACATACTGGTATAGGAACTTCCGATTCACATATTCTGCATAAATTCAACTCCAGTAAGGCTGCGATTCTAGAACGAGCCGTGAGCGCTGTACGTTATGCGAAAACATTTGTTGAGGATGTAGAGTTTTACGCCGAGGATGCCGGTAGAACAGATAATGAGTTTTTGGCCAGGGTTTGTGAAGCAGTTATCAAAGCTGGTGCCACGGTATTAAATATTCCCGATACAACTGGGTATTGTTTACCCGAGGAATATGGTGCGAAGATGAAGTATCTTAAAGAAAATGTTACTGGAATACATAAAGCAATACTTTCTTGCCATTGTCATAACGATTTAGGTTTGGCGACCGCCAATTCAATTGCTGGGGTAATCAATGGTGCCCGTCAGATTGAATGTACCATCAACGGTATTGGAGAACGTGCTGGCAACACTTCTTTGGAAGAAGTGGTAATGATATTAAGACAGCACCCTTACCTTAAATTAGATACAAATATCAATAGTAGATTACTTTATGATACCAGTCAGATGGTTTCTGATAAAATGGGAATGGTTGTGCAACCTAACAAGGCTATAGTAGGTGCCAATGCCTTTGCCCATAGCTCTGGGATACACCAAGATGGTGTAATCAAAAATAGGGAGACCTATGAAATTATGGACCCTAAAGAGGTTGGCGTGAATGAATCATCGATTTTACTTACAGCGAGAAGCGGTAGGGCCGCTTTGGCCTATAGGGCGAAAAAAGTGGGCTATGAACTTACCAAAGTACAATTGGATATGGTGTACCAGGAGTTCTTGAAATACGCCGACCGGAAAAAAGAGATTGTGGATGAAGATATTCATGAAATCGTTGAAACCTGTAATATAAAATTTGAAAGTGTTTCATAAATGCAGCTAAACATTGCTATTTTAGGGGGAGATGGTATTGGGCCAGAGGTGATAGCTCAAGCTGTTAAATGCCTAAAGGCCGTTGAAGATACCTTTGGCCATGATTTTACCTTTACAGAAGGTCTGATTGGAGCCTCTGCCATGGATAAGATGGGCAGTCCTATTCCTGAAGAAACCCTTGAACTTTGTAGATCCTCTGATGCCATTTTATTTGGGGCCATTGGTACACCTGAATACGATAATAACCCAGATGCCAAAGTGCGTCCGGAAGACGGATTATTATATTTACGCAAAGAGCTTGATTTGTTTACCAATATTAGACCTATAAAGGTTTTTCCTGCGCTAGTGAATAATTCCCCGATAAAAAAAGCAGTTATTACCGGAACTGACTTGGTCATTTATCGCGAACTTACAAGCGGCATTTATTTTGGAGAGAAAACCTTAAGTGAAGATGGTACTGTTGCAACAGACTTATGTAGATATACTGAAAAAGAAATAAGTCGAGTTGCCCATATGGCGTTTAAGGCAGCTAAAAAAAGGAGAGGAAAACTCACCTTGGTAGATAAGGCCCATGTGCTGGAAACTTCGAGATTATGGCGCAGAGTAGTTACCAATATTGCTGAGAGCTATCCTGAGGTAGAATTTAATTGTATGTTTATTGACAAGGCCTCTATGTTAATGACACTGAATCCTACTACTTTTGATGTAATCTTAACCGAAAACATGTTTGGGGATATACTTTCTGCACAATGCAATGTGCTTATTGGGTCTTCTGGTTTGTTACCATCGGCTTCTGTAGGTACTGAAAATGCAATGTTTGAGCCTATTCATGGTTCCTACCCGCAGGCAAAAGGCAAAGACATTGCTAACCCTATTGCTTCAATTCTGAGTGCCGCCCTACTCCTTAGTCATTTCGGACTTGTCGAGGAGTTTAATGCTGTGGTCGCTGCAGTGCATAAATCTTTCAGGAAAAAAATTGTTACCATAGATATTCTGGGCAGTACCAAATATGGTACAGAAAGTGTCGGTGATTTTATAGCAGGAAACATTGTCGATGTTGATGACAATTTGAATATCAATGATGAGAATATTGGGTTGGGAAAATCAACAATAATCTAGGATTGCGTATTATTCACTGACCAATAATTTCACAAAATCATCGAATTCTTTCTTGAATACCTCATATCGCTGACCCGTTGCTGGTCCGTTGAAACCTGTATGTATTTTTCTAACTGTACCCTTTTTATCAATAAAAATTGTTGTTGGGTACGAAAGTACATGATTCAACATAGGTAACTTTTCCTGTGCCTTGCTTTTATTAGATGTCCCGAATTGCGCCAATAACATCGGATAGTCAACTCCTATGGCTGTTTTTAATCTATTTATACTTTTGAACGCTTTTTCCTTGGTTTTGGCATACTCAAAAGCCAAAGCAACAACTTCTACATCAAGATTTGAATTTTCTTTTAGATAATTGACCAGGAACTTAGTTTCATCAAGACAATTGGGACACCAAGTGCCCATAATTTGAACGATCACCACTTTATTTGTAAAACGGTCATCATCCAAGGAAATCATCTTGTTGCTGCTATCGGGAAATGAAAAGGACAATTTTTCATAACCGGGCTTTAAAAAGGTCAATGAATCCGCATCAGGTAATTCATAATTTTCATTTCGCCTTGCAATAAATGGTTCTTGAGAATGGTTTCCGGAATAAAAGATTCCGCTTAAGCTACTATCGGTGACTTTAGCAGTAAATAAAAAAGCATGTGCCCCATCGAAAGCCGATATTTTCATTATATCCCCATCCATTATCCCATCTAAATAGCGATAATCACCAGTAGTTGTCCTGAAGGTCCCTGTTACCTTGCTCCCTTTCTGTTTGAAGATTCCCATACCCAAATAACTATCCGCTGTATTGGGGTTAAACTCCGCTTCCCAAATTCCTGAAACATTTATTTGTGGTTTTTTTCCAGCACTAAATCGCTCTTCTTTCCCATAAATAGCTTTGAAGGGTACTATTCGGTCTAAGCTTTCCTTGATAAATTCACCCTGAATAGAAGTTTCAGTAAATTTACCGGCAATATAACCCTCAAAAACAGGAGTCCTGATTATAATTGAATCATTCATTATGGTTACTTCCTCCACCTTTATGATTTCAGTGGCGTTTTGGATTTCAATAAACAATTGTCCTGAATCACTCTTTTTAAGATTAAAATTAAAAGGCAGGATTTCATTGTCTTGCACTTCCAATTCAGCTAACCAAATCCCTTCTGACAAGATAGGGGCCTTTGAATTATTGCAGGATGAAATCAAAACCAAAAAGACTATAAGTAGTCCAAATTTTCGCATAAATCCGATTTTTGTAGATCGTATCGAAGTAACGGAAAATAACTTACATGAAAAAATTAAAACAATTCAATTGAAACAGTATTGAATGTCTTACTTCATTGTTTTATATTTACCAGCTTTAAATACAACCAATGAACATTTCATACAACTGGTTAAAACAATTCCTGAACTTAGATTGGGACTCAAAACAGACCGCTGAGCTTTTAACCGATTTGGGCCTGGAAGTCGAAGGTATCATCACTTATGAGACTGTAAAAGGAGCTCTAAAAGGTATTGTCGTTGGAGAGGTACTTACATGTGAACAACATCCTAATGCCGACCGCCTTAAATTGACCACTGTAGATATAGGGCAGGATCAACCGCTGCAAATTGTTTGTGGCGCACCCAATGTTGCCATGGGACAAAAAGTACCCGTTGCTACAATTGGCACAACACTATATACCAAAGAAGGTGAAGCTTGGACCATTAAGAAAGGTAAGATTCGCGGTGAAGAGAGTCACGGTATGATTTGCGCCGAAGATGAGCTAGGTGTTGGTGATAGTCATGAAGGCATTATGGTGTTGAGCAATACATTAAAGCCAGGAACACCCTGTGCCGAGGTATTTGAATTGGAAAGCGATGAGGTTTTTGAAATTGGTTTAACTCCCAATAGGGCCGATGCTATGAGTCATTACGGCGTTGCACGGGATTTAAAGGCTGGACTGAAGCAGAGAGAAATTGAAATTGAGTTGATAACTCCCTCGACCAGTCATTTTCATATATCCGATAGATCCTTAAAGTTGGATGTGTCTGTCGATAATAATGCATTAGCACCTAGATATTGCGGTGTAACCATAAGTAATTTAATAATTCAACCCTCACCTAATTGGCTTAAGGATAGATTAAAGTCCATAGGCCTAAGTCCGATCAATAATATAGTTGATGCAACCAATTATGTATTGCATGAAATGGGTCAGCCATTGCATGCGTTTGATGCAGCAAGGATTTTTGGTAAGAAAGTTATCGTTAAAACACTACCTAAGGGCACTAAATTTATGACCTTGGATGGGGTTGAAAGAGAATTGCATGAAGAAGATCTAATGATTTGCGATGCTGAAAAACCAATGTGCATTGCAGGGGTTTTTGGGGGAATAAACACCGGTGTCACAGAGAATACAAAATCAATATTTTTGGAAAGTGCCTACTTTGACCCTGTTTCTATTCGAAAAACAGCTAAGAGACATGGATTGAATACAGACGCTTCTTTTAGATTTGAACGTGGTATAGATATAGATAATGTAGAATATAGCCTTAAACGGGCAGCACTACTTATAAAAGAAATTGCTGGTGGCGATATCACTTCCGATATCGTGGATCTTTATCCGAACAAGAAAAAGGACTATGAAGTTTTCTTGTCTTTTGATAAAATATTCAAGCTAATAGGTCAAGAAATTCCACGAGATACTATTAAATCCATTCTTGCTTCACTTGAAATAAAAGTCAAAAATGTAACCGAAACCGGTATGGGCTTGGTTATACCATCTTATAGGGTAGATGTACAACGCGAGGTAGATGTCATCGAGGAAATACTTAGGGTTTACGGCTATAATAATATCGCTTTTAAAGAAAAACTGAACGCCTCAATAGCTCCTATTTCAAAATATGAAGATTATAAATTACAAGATAGGATTGGGGATTTCTTGGCGTCCAAAGGGTTTTATGAAATAATGACCAACAGTCTAACATCCCCTGAATATATTCACTTGATAGATGAATTGAAAGCAGATCAGTCTGTTACCATGCTGAATCCATTAAGTACTGAATTATCTGTATTGCGACAGAGCATGTTGTTAAATGGATTGGAGACTATTTCATATAACATCAATAGAAAAAACCAGAACCTTAGGTTTTTTGAATTCGGAAAAACCTATCATAATTATGGTGATAAACGAGTTGAAAACAAACACTTAAGCCTATTGGTTACAGGAAACCGGAACAATACCGGGTGGGCTTCACCAGCAAAACAAACCGATTTTTTCTTTTTTAAATCGGTAGTTGAGAACATATTGAAGAGATTAGGAATCGCTGATTACAATTCCAGTCCGTTGGAAGGAACATTATTTTCTGAGGGATTAAGATTGGTTTCCAATAAAAAGAAAATTGTCGATTTTGGAGTTGTTAATAAATCCCTGGTCAAAAAATTTGATGTAAAACAAGAAGTCTTGTTTGCCGATTTTAATTGGGATATTATCATTGATTTAGTTCCTAAAACGGAAGTAAAGTTCAAGACTATTCCTAAATATCCTGAAGTAAAAAGGGATTTCGCCCTACTCTTGGATAATACCGTAAGTTTTAAGGCAATACATGATATTGCCTTTCAAACGGAAAGAAATCTATTGAAAAAGGTGAATTTATTTGATGTCTACACAGGTGACAAATTACCAGAAGGCAAGAAATCATATGCTGTCAGTTTTACGTTACAAGATGAAAAAAGCACGTTAACTGATAAGCAGATAGATAAGATAATGTCAAAACTTCAGCAGAAGTACGAAACCGAATTAGATGCCGAATTAAGGTAAAAAACTAGTTCTTTTTGGTAAGATGACACTGTCTATTGCGTGCATCACCCCATTACATTGGTTGGCATCCGCAGCAATTATCTTGGCCGAATTTCCAAAATTGTCGGTCAAAATTATATCAGTACCATTCATAGTAGTGGTAAGCTCTTCTCCCTGAACGGTAGTGAATACCGCTTTTCCTTCGCCACTACACATAGCTTTCAAAATTTTTGAAGCGGTAAACTTGCCTGCAATTATATGGTATCTTAATAGCGCTTGTAATTCCTCTTTATTCTTTGGATCCATTGGGTCAAAGGAATTATCTGAAAACAACGCTTCAAAAGCTATATCTGATGGTGCGAAAACTGTAAATGGACCATCATAACTTAAGATTTTTTCCAAATCCGAGGCTTTCATTGCTGCAAATAAGGTGGTGTGATTCTTTGAGTTCTCGGTGTTTGAAATAATGGATTTTTCAATATCCATCGAAAGAAATTTACTTTCCGAGCTTGATAAACGGTCTTGTGCAGTAGCGAAAAAGGTCAAAAAAAGGGTGAGCAAAGCCACCTGGGGGACATAACATTTCATTTAGGTTCTAATTAGGGCTTGATAATATAAATCCGATGAACGGTATCGAATTATCGACAATATACAATATAAACTGATTCAAACCCTTGTAAGATAGTGCAGTTCATAGATCTTAACAATATATTAACATTTGCTATTCAGACCATCGAATTTTATAAAAAAATAATTTGTTTAAATTTGAGATTATCAACATTACAGATATTATGCTATTAGAGAGAACCCGTTTGAAGAAAGTTCTGGATCGTGTGAAAATGAAAGAAGTCGATACAATCGATATACACGAAGAAATCAATAAAATTTTTGTGGCAGAGCAAGAGCACGATAATAGTATTGGTCAACGAATAAAAAATGGTAACGCACGGGAAGCGAATGAATTTAATTTTGATTTATTGGAATCTGGTAGCATATATCATTTAAAACATATAAAGGAAGTTTGTATTGATTATCGGCTTCGATTTTTAGATTCAAAGTACTTTAAAGGTGATATTCCACAAGAGGCGATTTCCAAAATAAAACAACTTGAAAAGGAACATAAAACAAAGCTACAGGGGTTTAAAATTATGGCACCTTCCAAACTTTTCAAATTAAAGGATAAGAACGACCCTTTGTTGTTTGTGCCGCTGGGTAATGACTATTTCTATTTTATACATAAATGGGGCAATGACCTGCACCCTTTACGAAAAGCCTTAATGTGGCCATTCAAGAATATGGTCAACCTTGCATGGGTTGTTTTTGCATTGAGTTATTTCGTGACCTTATTGTTTCCTTTGAATCTTTTTACAAAGTCAACCTCTGGGTATGAGTTCTGGATCCTTTTTTTCTTTATGTTCAAATCCCTGGTCGCAGTGGTTATCTTTTACGGCGTCGCAAAGGGAAAAAACTTTAGCCATGCTATTTGGAGAAGTAAGTATTACAATGCGTAACCCAACATTGAACTAGTTCTGATAAAATAGTTGATAAGGCACTCCGTCTAAATCAAGATTATCCAACAGTTCAGGTGCTGGTTCGAGTTGTATTCTCAACAGCCCCCCTTTACTGGCATCATTCAATTTTTGGTAACCCACAAGCATTATATTGTTTGTGTCATCATAGCTTACCATTGTAGTATCCCCTATTTTGTATTCAAATTCCAATTGTGAAGCTGTCAAGAAATTTTCGTAGAAATATAGTATGGCCAGGTTATTTGAAAAATCATAAATGGCCGGAATATTTGAATACACTGCATCTTCAATTGGTCTTTTATAGAATAATCTTCCTTGGTCATCATAACAATTGAATTTGGAATCAGAGAACATGGGCTCTTTACCATTTTCATAGCCAGTATATTGCACACTCATAGTAGAGGAATTTAAAACCGTATGTAATTCTGGGTAGGTAATTATCATATTCTGATCCGCATCCGAGAAAATCTGTTCAACATCATACCCCAGGCCAATTTCATGAATCACAGTTGTGCTTGCCCTGTCGATTACTGAAAGTGAATACTCGTCAGTAATTTCCAAATCAATGGTCAACACAAATATTCTGTCATTTGTGAATACCATCTGCAAAGGCTTTTTAGCTAATGCTACGTCTATTGTATTCTCTTCTGAGGCAGATAGATCAATAGCGCGTACAAAATAGGTGTTGATTTTGGAAGTCTCTTCCAGAACGTAGGAAACATATAACATGTTACCTTCAACGATAATTGATGTTACCGATATGTTACACTCGACCAAATCATCAAAAACCGCAACAATATTCGATGTGTCATCACTAAAATCATGAATGGTCACTTGTCCACTACAATCCGTCAATTTCGCATAATTGGCAAAAATAGATTCTTTCAAGAATAAAACATCGGAAAAGGGCACATTCGAGAATGTACTTTCTGCGGGACTTAAATCAATCGTGGTCTCACTACTTTTGAGAAGCTGGGTAGATAGTACCCCATTGCTTTCTTGTAGTAATATATAATCGGCATTAAAAAAATTATCTTCCTTTTCAATTTCTTCAATGGGTTGGGAATCGCTTGATTTACTACAACCAAGGACCACCAATGCCAAAAGTGCATAAATAATGCTGTAGGTTTTCATAATGTAGGTATTTGGGACGATATGACTATACTGGCACCGCGTACATCTTGTCGCGTTGCTCCTTTATAGTCTTATCTGACATATATTCATCAAACGTTAAATATCTATCAATGTTGCCTTTAGGGGTCAATTCTATGATACGATCTGCAACGGTTTGAGCGAACTCGTGATCATGGGTTGTAAACAGTACCGTTCCTTTGAAATTCTTCAACGAATTGTTGAATGCTGTAATACTCTCGAGATCAAGGTGATTTGTAGGTTCATCCAGCATTAAAACATTGGCCCTTAGCATCATCATTCTACTGAGCATACAGCGTACTTTTTCACCTCCGGAAAGTACTGAACATTTTTTCAAGGCTTCCTCCCCACTAAATAACATTTTCCCTAAAAAGCCCCTTATATAGACTTCTTCACGCTCTTCTTCTGTCTTTGCCCATTGGCGTAACCAATCCACAAGGTTAATGTCAGTATTGAAAAATGACGAATTATCTGCAGGCAAATACGATTGGTTCGTTGTAACACCCCAATGAAACCTACCACTATCTTGTTTTTTATTACCGTTCAATATTTCGTAAAAGGCTGATGTTGCCCTAGAATCCCTGGAAAGTATGGCCACCTTATCCCCTTTTGCTAAATTAATATTCGCATTTTGAAACAATAGATCCCCATCTACAGAAGAAGCTGAAAGTCCTTCAATATTCAGGATTTGATCTCCGGCTTCGCGTTCGCGATCAAAAATCAAGGCAGGGTATCTTCTACTTGAAGGTTTTATGTCTTCTATCTTTAATTTGGAAAGCATTTTTTTACGTGAAGTAGCTTGCTTGCTTTTCGCAACATTTGCACTAAACCGCATAATGAATTCCTGTAATTCCTTTGCCTTATCTTCAGATTTCTTATTCTGTTGAGCTCTTTGGCGAGCGGCCAATTGGCTACTTTCATACCAAAAAGTATAGTTGCCTGAGTACAAGTTCATTTTACCAAAATCGATGTCCGCAATATGTGTACATACAGCATCAAGGAAGTGGCGGTCATGCGAAACAACGATTACGGTATTTTCATAATCTGCTAAAAAGTTCTCTAACCAACTTATGGTTTCGTAATCCAGATCATTGGTAGGCTCATCCATTATCAAAACATCTGGATTGCCAAACAAAGCTTGGGCAAGCAAAACCCTTACTTTTAATTTTGAATCAATATCGGCCATTAACGTAAAATGCAATTCTTCATGAATTCCTAAATTTGACAATAATGCCGCCGCATTACTATCGGCATTCCAGCCATTCATTTCTTCAAATAATACCTGAAGTTCTCCTATTTTATCAGCATTTGCATCGGTATAGTCGGCATATAGTGCATCAATCTCATTCTTAATGGCGAATAACGGTTTGTTACCCATTACGACCGTCTCCAACACCGTATTTTCATCATAGGCATTGTGATTTTGTTCCAAAATCGACATACGCTTACCAGGCTCTAAATGAACATGGCCTGAGGTTGCATCTATCTGGCCCGACAAAATTTTCAGAAAGGTACTTTTACCAGCACCATTCGCGCCTATTACCCCATAACAGTTGCCTTGGGTAAATGAAACATTTACTTCATCAAACAAAATACGCTTACCAAATTGTACTGATAAATTTGAAACTGATAACATAGTCGCCTTTTTAAAATTCGTGCAAAAATAGACAAATTAATATCCCCAGACCAATAAACTTGATACCTAAATCCTAGGAATATCTTAACGTAGCAGCAGAATTTTTAACTCGCAATTAACAGCATTGACTATATGGGATGCTTAATTTTGCTGGGTACATACTAGATATGTTTATATGAATAAAAAAATACTTTATCTATTTCTTTTCATATTGGTAGGTTGTAATGTAGGCGAAAAAAGTTCTCCCAATGTTTTTTTCAGTGGGGAAATTGTCAACCCAACCAGCAAGCATGTAGTTCTATATAAGGGCGATGTTGTTATAGATTCCTCTTCCCTGGACCAAAACAAAATGTTTTCTTTTAAACTGGATTCAATTGAGGATGGGCTTTATCATTTTAACCATGCCCCAGAATACCAATATGTCTACCTTGAAAAAGGTGACAGTCTCTTAATTAGATTAAATACCGTTGATTTTGATGAATCCCTTGTTTTTTCAGGTACTGGTGAGGAAGTCAACAACTTTATGATGGAAATCTACTTGGCCAACGAGAGTGAAAAGAATCTTATTGATGAGTTATATAGTTTAGACCCAGAAAATTTTAGTAGAAAGATAGATTCTTTGGAACAACTAAAGCTCGATTTATTGAATGAGCTGACCTTGGACATAGCATTATCTGAAAAAGCTATGCAAATTGCTAAGGCCAATATTGTATATAACTATGCAACATTTAAGGAACGTTATCCTTTTAAACATAAGAAACTCTCTGAGAAAAAGGAGGTACCAAAGCTATCTAAGGAATTCTACAAGTATCGTAATGACCTAACCTATAACAATAAGGACTTCACCTATTTAAGGCCTTACTACGAATATATGGTCAATCATTTTGGGAATTTATCTTATATGTCTTGTTCACATGGCTGTAATATAAAAGATAAAATGGTCAAGAACCATTTACACTTCAATAAACACAAGCTAAAGCTTATTGATAGTCTTGTTGAAGAAAAAGAGTTGAAGGATAACCTTTTTAGAAATGTAGCTGTTGACTATTTACTGAAGGTTCATGATACCGAAGAAAATAACAAGATTTTCATTGAGATATTTCATGCGCTTTCGGGTAATAACAAACATATTGATGAGATCGATGACCTTTATGAGGGCATAAAGAACATTCAACCTAATAAAAGAATCCCGGATGTTGTAGTATCCAATATTAAAGGGGAAAAAGTTTCGCTTCAAAAAATCGCCAAAAACAAGAAAACCGTTTTCTACTTTTGGTCTGGAGCAAACAAAAGGCACTTGGGAAATATGTCTAAACGCGTTTTAGAACTTTCACAGGAAAAACCGGATTATAATTTTGTAGGTATCAATGTTAAAACCAATGATGATGATTGGAAGGTCTTAACCAAAACGGCTGGTTTTAATATTTCAAACCAATATAGGGCAGATAATTTTGAGGAATTAACAAGGGCTCTTATTGTCTACCCCATGAACAAATGCATCATTACAGAAAACGAAATGATCGTTGATGCTTTTGGTGATATGTATCGCTCCTTCAAATAGAAAAAACCCAAAAACGATATGCCTTCGGGTTTCTGGTACCTTTCAAAGAATAGGTTTATAATTAGTTTCCTTTTTTGTAATCTGCTAAGAATTTTTCCAACCCGCTATCGGTAAGTGGGTGTTTTAAAAGGCCTTCAATAGAAGAAAGTGGACTGGTTACTACATCAGCTCCTAATTTTGCACAATCAATTATATGCATGGTATGCCTAATTGAGGCGGCCAATATTTGTGTATCAAAAGCATAGTTATCATAAATATGGCGAATTTCTGCAATCAAATTAAGACCATCAGTTGAAATATCATCCAATCTTCCTATAAATGGAGAAACATAGGTTGCCCCAGCTTTGGCAGCCACTAAAGCTTGACCAGGGGAAAATACCAAAGTACAGTTGGTGCGAATGCCATTATCTGAAAAATACTTCAAAGCCTTTACCCCGTCTTTGATCATGGGAACCTTTACCACAATCTGTTCATGAAGATCGGCCAATTCCTCCCCCTCTTTGATCATACCTGCAAGATCGGTTGCTATCACCTCTGCAGAAACGTCACCATCAACAATATTACAGATGTCAACATAATGTTTTAGAATATTATTTCGACCTGTAATGCCTTCCTTGGCCATTAATGAAGGATTGGTTGTTACCCCATCTAAAACCCCAAGCTCCTGGGCTTCACGTATTTGATCTAAATTGGCAGTATCAATAAAAAATTTCATGAATTTATTTGTTCTTTGGTTACTATTTTCTAATCGTTTCTTGCAATTCCGAAACCGCTTAAAATTACAATTTATAATGGTTTAACAATAACTTTTCATAGACTTTGTCTGGCAAAAGATTTTTAAGTGTCAGTGAGAATTTTTGCATGAATGACCCCACCTTATAATGAACTTTTGGTTTTTTTGTGTTCATGATCTTATAAACCATATGCGCCACCTCAATAGGATCATTTCCTCCATGCACATCTTCATTTATCAACTTTAAAGTATTGCCATAAGGTTTAGTATACGGAGAATCGGTCAAAACTGGTGCGTGGTATCTCCCTGAAGCAATATTAGTGGCAAAATCACCTGGCGCCAAATTGGTCATATGAATGCCAAAATCCTTGATTTCCATACGCAGCGCCTCCGTTGTAATTTCCAAGGCACCCTTAGTGGCTGAATAAATACCACGGAAAGGCAAACCCATATACCCAGCAATCGAAGTTATATTAATGATAAGGCCACTCCCCTGCTTTCTCATCTGTGGCAAAACAGCTTTTACCATATGTAACGGACCATGAAAATTGGTCTCGAAGGTTTTTAAAATTTCCTCATGCGGAGTTTCCTCAATGGGGCCCGTGATTCCGACCCCGGCATTATTGATCAAAACATCCAATCTGCCTTCCTTTTCCATAAGTTGGGCAATAGCTATGTTTATTGTCTTGGTATTTCTTACATCCAACTCCAATAAATCAAAGTCATTGAAATTTGGATAATTACTTAGATTACGTGTGGTACCATAAACCTTATGCCCTTTTGATTTTAGATAATTACCAATGGATTTGCCAATGCCGGATGAACCGCCTGTAATAAGAACTATTTTTTGCTCCATAATAGTTGCAAATTAACGAATAAAATGGGCTAGCGAAAAGGACTGATCCAATTTATTGATAGTGAAGAAAATAGTAAGGAAAGTTGTTTTGGATTTATCTATTTCCATAAGTTTTGGAAACAAAAAACGGCAAGCTACCTACATCGCACCGCTACGACCGTATACCCTTGCTGCGTTCCCACCCTGGGGGATTCTACAGGAGCTGGTCGTGTAGGACTTGCCGCGTGCAAATATACAATCTTTTTCTATGGTTTTATATTCTAATTATTATGAATTAACTTGCTTCTTTTATTGATTTTCGTAAGTGTTTCTTATAGAGAATAATACATGTATTTTATAAAACTTTTTTTAATAAAACTTCTAATAAATTAAATAAAAATATTCATGAATTTATTTAAGTTTATCGCCTTTAATTTTTTCCTATTGCTCTTTGTAGCATGTGGCAGTGGTAACACATCAGCATCCTCACTTTTTGAAATTCAAATGGAAGGCAACAAAACAGTTTTTCAGCAAAAGCAATCGGTTGGAGTTGCCATAAAAAACAAAAAAGAAAAATCAATTGGTAATATCACCTATAGCATTGATGATAAAGAGCTTCAGCTTAATGGAAATAAAATTACGCTTGACTTGCCAACATTAGGCAACAAAACGTTAAAAGCCACTATTAGTTATGACGAAAACACCGTCGAAGTTTCAAAAAAAATTAAAGTTTTAGCACCAAACGCACCTGCATTATACACTTACGAAATAATAAAGGAATACCCACATGATATAAAAGCATATACTCAAGGCTTGGAATTTCATAATGGCGTACTTTATGAAAGCACAGGTAAAAAAGGAAGGTCTTCTTTGCGGAAAGTAGATTATAAATCTGGTAAGGTCCTAAAACAAATAGATTTGGAAAACACTCAATTTGGGGAAGGAATTACAATAATGAATGATAAAATCTATCAATTGACCTGGCAAAACGGAATCGGTTTTGTTTACGATCTTAATGACTTTAAAAAGACAGGTAGTTTTCAGTATGGTGAAAGTAAAGAAGGGTGGGGTCTCTGCAACGACGGCGAAAAAATATTCAAAAGCGATGGCACCGAAAAAATTTGGTTTTTGAATCCTGATACCTTGGCTGAGGAAGGGTATATCCAAACTGTTACTAATAAATCAGTATTCAATATGGCAAACGAACTTGAATATAGTAACGGAAAAATATATGCCAATGTGTATCAAAAACCGAGCATGATGATCATTGATGCCCAAAGCGGGGCAATTGAAGGCGTCGTGAATTTTGGAGGATTAAAGGAAAAAGTCACGAAGCACGCGGCGTTGGATGTTCTAAATGGAGTGGCATATCATCCTGAACGTAAGACATTTTTTGTTACTGGTAAAAATTGGGACAAAATGTTCGAGGTGAAAATCATTGAAAAGTAATGGAGAACTTTGAAAAAAGAATTGTTGTAGCCCAGGAAGACCTGGACGATCTTGACCATGTTAATAATGTGCGTTATGTACAATGGATCCAGGATATTTCAAAGGAACATTGGCAAACTGTAGCCCCGAATGAGTTGAAGGCAGGTATTCTTTGGGTAGTCAAAAACCATAATATAGATTATCTAAGTGCTGCGGTCTTAGGTGATGAAATATTAATTAGGACCTTTATTTCCGAAACCAAAGGGGCAATTTCTGTGCGATGCGTAGAAATGTACAATGACAAAACAAATCAACTTTTGGTTCGTTCACATACTGAATGGGTCTTACTCAATGCCCTTACTTTAAAACCTATCCGTATTTCTGAGGCGATAAAGAAGGTATTTGTTCGCAAGTAATCTAAATAAAGTCAAAAATGCACCGGTATCTATATCTCATATCCGCTTTGCTCCTTGTTATCCTATGGAGTTCGTGCAGAAAAGATTTTGAATATACGCCCAGTGCCGGCAACTTGGAATTTTCAAAAGATACGGTATACCTTGATACCATTTTCACTAACATTGGCAGTAGCACCTATACTTTAAAAGTATATAACCCAAATCGTGATGATATTGAGATTCCCACCATTGGATTAAAAGAAGGTCAAAATAGCAAGTATAGATTGAATGTTGATGGTGTTGCTGGGAAGGAATTTGTAAATATCCCCATTCTCGCCCAAGACAGCCTTTTCATTTTCATTGAAACCACTTACGACGTTTCGAATAATGCTGAAAATGAGTTTTTGTATACCGATGTCATTGAGTTTGATTCAGGGGTGAAGCTACAGGAAGTGCCTTTGGTAACCTTGGTCAAAGATGCCGTTTTTCTCTATCCTTCAACCCTATCGGATGGAACAAAGGAAACCATTAGTTTAGGTTTGGATCTGAATGGTGAGGAAATCCGAGTGGAAGGATTCTTTTTACAAGAGGCCGATTTGGAGTTCAAGAGCGGCAAACCGTACGTGATATATGGCTACGCTGCCGTAAAGCAGGGTAATACCCTGAATATCGAAGCTGGCTGCAGGGTTCATTTTCATAAAGATTCTGGTATTTATATATCAGATGGTGCTTCATTGAATGTAAATGGAGCGTTGAGCCTAGATCAAGAGCTTTTGGAAAAAGAAGTGATTTTCGAGGGAGACCGTTTAGAACCGGAGTTTTCAAATATCCCAGGACAATGGGGAGGAATATGGTTATCTGAAGGAAGCAGTAATAATACCATTTCCCATTTGATCATCAAAAATGCCACAACAGGACTATTGGTATCAGGTGATGGAATTCTCCAGTCCCCTACTTTGTCTATCGGGAATGCACAAATTTACAACAGTGCATATACCAATCTATGGTCCAAGAATAGCCATATTGTTGCCGAAAATTTGATACTCGGCGGTGCAGGACATGTTTCTTTACATTTGAATTTAGGGGGTATTTATTCGTTTACACACACTACAATAGCCAACTACTGGACCCATGGCTTTAGAACAGGTTCTGCCCTACAAATTGACAATCATGATGCGGTAGGCAGCGAAAATCTTATGCAAGCGGATTTTAAGAATTGTATTGTTGATGGTAATAGTGCTTTAGAACTTTCGCTTCGAGATAACGATATAAACTCCTTTAATTTTTCATTCGATCACTCCCTTATTAAATTTCAGGAATCCGTAGGTCAGTCCAATGAAAATCCTTTATACGACTTTTCTGATGATACTTATTACAATCAAATCATGTTGAATCAATACCTTGATTTTAATAACGTTACACGAGATATCTATTGGATTGGGGAGACTTCTGCTGCCAAGGATATTGCAAAATTGGAAGACGCACTTTTGGTCCCGTCAGACATTTTTGGAACCGATAGAACGATCTTACCTGATATTGGGGCTTTTGAATTCATTGCTGAAAACTAAATCAGCTTAAATAAAAGATGTTGAGGAAATTTTGTTCAACGAAATTGGCCTTAGCCAGTTGATTCATGAATACCTTGTTTTTTATAAGGTTCTTCTACTACCCTTTTATAAATGATTTTTTTAATTTTCTTTTCATTTAAGTAGTTGCTTGATAATGAGCGCTTATATGTTCGCATTGAGACCAAACCAAAATTAAAATAATAGCTGCTTTCACAAAATACCCTATTACTATTTGACCGATTTCTAAAACCCTGGATCAAAATCAGTAAAAATTCCCCCTGGCCACGTTATTAAATGCACGCTTCTCGTGTTAAACCTTATTTAAAAACAATCATTTTGTTATATAAGGTGTCTTTATATGCGTTTTTATGAAAAATCGTACAAATTCTTAAAAATAATCCATAAACCTCATAATTTATAAGGTTTTCCTTACAACGATCAAGCGCCATCCTTATTAGCTTTACTGCGTCTTAACTAAGAACTTAAACTAAAAACAATACATTATGAAAAGAGCACTAAGTATTTTAGCAGTTGTTGCAATGACAGTAGGATTATTCGTTTCAACAACAGAAAATGAAATTCAAAACCAAGAAGTTATCACTTGTGATGATTGTTCGCATGCAAAAGATGATCGAGGAAACTCACTTTACAGCAATGAACTGGCTTGTGATGATTGTTCGCATGCTAAAGATGATCGAGGAAATTCCTAATCAGGTAAGAATATTTTTACAAAATGGCCTTAAATATTAATTTAAGGCCATTTTTTATTACCTTAGATACTCTTGTTGAATATTGCTATGAACCGACCAAAGTATTTATTATGCCCTAAATGGGCAATACTGATTATTTCCACACTTCTGGCATTGGCCTGTAATCAAAGCAACGAAAGGCCAGAAATCTCTACAGCAATTGAGAACGATAGTGTTTTCATCTTGATTGAGCAAGGAAAAAATAGCACTATTCCAAAAGAAGAAAGAGTCTCATTATTAGAAAAAGCACACACCGCAGCTTCAAATAGTACGAATGATACGCTCAAACTAAAATATTTCTCAGCACTGTCTTTAGCTTACTTAAATTTAAAAGACTCTTTGCTGTTTAGAACAATGAATAGTGAAAGCATTGTTTATGCAAAAATTGTAAATGATCATAAAACCCATGCTGAGGCCCATTGGGATCTAGGTACCTTTTTCAGGAA
>CBDUKE010000041.1:0-25584 GCA_965367725.1 uncultured Maribacter sp.
TTCACCTTTTTTAACCTGGAAATTAAGATTTTGTAGCACGTGAAAAAGTACAGGCCTTTTAAAATATTTGTCTATATTTTTTGCTTCCAAAACTAGTGACATGATACTTTTTTATGTTCCACGTATTATTTGTACTGGGTCTACTCTTTTTGCTTTATTTGAAGGCAGATACCCTGCTATAAAAGTAGAAAGTAGCGCAAATGAGATTCCTATAACGTAATACATGATATTATAATTGATAGGGTATGTGGTAATTGTCGGAAGTGCCTCTGTTTCAAAGGCAACGTTGTCTATGAGTCTCGACAGTAAATAACCTACCACCAATCCCAAAACCCCACCAAGTGCACCAATGATCATGGCCTGGCTCATAAAAATCAATTGCACATCAGTGCCGGAAAACCCAGTAGCCTTTAGAATGGCAATATCTTTCATCTTTTCGTAAATGAGCATATTCAATATATTGTAAATGCCAAAACCAGCAACGATAAGTAGGGTAATGGAAACAGCATAAGTGATCAAATTTCTAATATTGCTCCCTGTTTCAAACTGCGCATTGGCCTTATTGATATCTATGGCTTTTATTTTAAACTGATGTTCAAGTCTATGGGACATTGGCGCTGCCTTTGATATATCAAAAAGTTTAACGTTAATATCGGTTACATAATTTTCGGCCTCACCTAATATCCGCTGAACGGTTTTAAGGTTGGTATAACTTTGGATATTATCTATATCGGCAATGCCACTTTGGTATATACCTACAATTTTCAAAGGAAAAATACCGCCTTTGATTGTACTGATTTGAATTCTGTCACCAACAGAAAGTGACATTTTATCTGCTAGTCCTGCACCTAGTAAAATACCACTATCGTTATTTTTTAAAGCTTCTGGAGAACCTTGAACAATATAATCTGAAATGTTTGACAACCGTACTTCTTCCATGATATCGACCCCGACAAGAGTTCCACCCAATTCAATTGAACCTGATAAATAAAAAATCTGGGCCCTTAATTGTGGAGTAGCCCCTTTTACATTAGCATCGTCCTTTAGATATTTTAAAATGGGTAGTGCATTATGTATCTTTTTTTGACTTTGTTTTGGCTTAATTGAATGTACCACATTAAGGGCATCCTCAAATTCTTCATACAAGGCGATAGGTTGATTTTCCGAAGGCTCAATTTCGTTATAAAGATGAATATGTGGCGTTTGGTTTAGAACAAGATCATCGAGCATAGTGTTCAGTCCTGTCATAAAACTCACTAAGGTAATATAAGCACCTATACCAAATGTAACGCCCAAAGAAGCCGTTATTGTTGATTTCATCTTGGTGACAAGATGTGTTTTGGCAATGCCCAATATTACTTTCCAATTAATCATTCTTTGGGCTTATAAATGTAGGTGTCGGCATCAATACCTGAGAGAATTTCAACTTTGTCCATGTCTTGAAGGCCAATGGAAACCGCTACCAAGCCATTTTCTGTTTGCACGCTATTTTCACCGATAAGATATTCTTTAGGTATACTGAGTGCGTTGCTCTTCTGCGCAATGATAATGTTTCCCTCTCCTGCAAGACCAGGATATAGTACCTCTGGGGTTTCCTTGAAAACGGCTTCGATTTTAAAGGTTTGTGAACGTTCGTCTTTACTGGGATAAATTTTACTGATGGTTGTTTCAAGTACTTTTGAGTGATATGCATCAAGGGTAATCAAGGCTTTTTGACCTACTTTTATCTTAACAATATCCACTTCATCAATCAACATTTCGACAACAAAGACATCTTTGTTACCAATAGCTGCCAAAGGTTCCATTGTCGTTACAATTTCTCCGGGATTTTTGAATAGGGCATATACTTTGCCATTGATTTTAGAGGTTACAGTGAAGTCTTTAGTAGCTATTTGTGATGTTTTAAGGTTATTTTGTGCTTGCCTTAGTTGGGTCTCCAGTTCATTCTTGGTACGCTTATATTTATTTTGCAATAAAAGAAGTCTATTCTGCGAAAGCTCATAAGCAAGTTTTCTATTATCAAAATCAATTTTGGAGCCTATTTGCTGTTCCCAAAGATTTTTTTGTCTGAAGTAGTTTATAGAGTCACTTTTCAAAGACAATTTCACGGCGCTTATTTCGTCTTGTATGCCACTTAAAACGGTAGCACTTCCCTCATAATTTTCTTTGGCCAATTGCAAAGCAAGTCTTGCATTTTCGGTGTTTAATTTAGGCGCGGTATTGATTATCTGCAGAATAGGCTGCCCTTTACTAACCAAATCCCCTTCTTCAAGTAGATTATGATCTAAAATACCTCCTACGGCCGCATAGGCTTGGTATAAACTGTCTGGCTGAACCGTTACGGAGGAATAAACTGATTCTGTCATCGTTATTCTGGCAGGAAGAATTTTTTCGGAATCCGATGCACACGAGATAAGATGTAATGTTAAGATTAAAATTAAAGCTCTGTGTATCATATGGGATGTCATATACATTAAAAATACGAAACTTTAGAAACGCAGTAATTCAACAAAGGAGGGGTAACAAATACCCTGAGTATTGTAATTCTTGCTATAATGGTCTTTTAAATTACAAAAGAGCTAAAAAAGAACAGTTGACTTTTTAGTTGGCAATAGTTGGTTTATATACTATTCATAGATTCGCAATTTGTTCTTTAGTGATCTTATTTCATCTTGCATGTGATCAATACGTTCCAATAGGTCTTGAATAACCTCGATGCCCTCGAGATTAATATCTAGGTCTGAATATAGGCGAATTATTTTTTCAGCCTTTGGGAGCTCATCATTGGAAAAATATTGAACATTCTTTTTTTGGAAAATTTCGATTAACCCAAATTCATGAAGTTGAATCATGAATTGGGTAGTGACCCCATGACTGACGCAAAATTCATTGACCTCAATATAATTATACTGTTCCATCATTTAGTTGCTTTTAGGGTGGCTAATTCCTTGAAAAGTTCCTTTTCCTTGGTTGTTAAATTGGTAGGTGTCTTTACGCTATAGGTAATAAACAGGTCACCAAAATGCCCTTCTTTTTTATAGACAGGAAATCCTTTTGATTTTAGCTTTACTTTGGTCCCATTTTGGGTTTCGGGTTTTACCTTGAGCTTGGCTTTTCCGTCAAAAGTATCAACCGTTATTTCACCTCCCAATACGGCAGTATATAGGTCTAAATCCAATGTTTTATATAGATTGTCCCCACTGCGTTTAAATCCTGAATTGTTTTCAATTGAGAAGGTAATAAATAAATCACCTTTTGGACCCCCATTACGGCCAGGACCACCATGCCCTTTGATCTTAATGGTTTGCCCATTTTCAATACCCGCAGGTATGGTTATACGAATGTTCTTGCCGTTGATTGTTAGTGTTCGCTTATGGGTATGGTAAACATCATTCAATGTCAGTTTTAGTTCGGCATTGAAATCCTGCCCGCGAAATTTAACCTGTCTGCCTCCTGAAAAATCAGCAGAGGATCTACCCCCAAACATAGATTCAAAAAAATCTGAAAAGTCATGTTCCCCAAAATCACCGGATTGTTGGGTTTGGTATCCCCTTTGTTGCTGTTGGGCCTTTCTAGCTTTTTCTATCTCATCGGCATGTTGCCAATCTTTGCCGTGTGCATCATATTTTTTTCGATTATCAGCATTGCCAAGAACTTCATTTGCTTCATTTATCTGTTTAAACTTTCGTTCTGCTTCCGGATCATTTGGGTTTACGTCAGGATGATATTTTCTCGCAAGTTTGCGATAGGCCTTTTTAATATCGCTCTGTGAGGCTTTTTTTGTGACACCTAAAGCTTTATAGTAGTCAATGTATTCCATCCGCTACACTATTTATATTCTTATTGTTAGGTTTGCGTTTTCGAAGGATTATTTGTTAGGTACGATGAACAAAACGCTCATTGTCCCTTTTTTGCTGTAGTACATATTCGGCAATTATAAGTATTTCTTTCTTAACACTTTTAAAGTCCTTCTCAAGTAGTACGTTGCCGTTTTCAATACTTGATTGTTCTTTCAAGATGGTATCATGGTTATACGACGATGTACCTTTAATAATATCAAGTAGATGGCATTGTTGGTCTTTGACCCTTTTTTTTAGACGGTCATAATCATAACATAGATCTTGAAAGCGTATTAAGCTTTCACGCATTTCGTCCAAATGTTCATTTTTCACCATTTCATTAAAATATCGATCTAAAAGCTGTTGTAAAAAAAGCAGATCTTTTGAATACAACGCTAAGTCTGATTTTACTTTTTCACATTTTGTGTAATAGGTATGCCATACTTTTGGTTTATTCAAAACATCCGAGGTAAATGCCGATTTTTCCATGATAAAATGATTTGTATTAAAATTACATGCAACTAATTTTACAAAATATGATTAATGTCATAAGACTAGGAAACGTCTTGAATTAACTTACAGCTATGTTCCCCAATAATTCATTATGCTCAATAAACTCAAGCGTTAGTACTAGACCATGAACTTATGAGGATATTCGCAAAAAACAATAGTATATTCAATTTACTTTCTGAAGCTGTTTCAGAAGGATTGTTGGTTGTTAATAAGGAAAGGGTAATTGTCGCTACCAATAAAAAGGCTGATAAAATGTTCGGTTACCTTCGCGAAGAATTAATAGACCAGCCATTGCATATTCTTATTCCTGAACCTTATAAAAAAGTACATCATGAGCATATTGATGAATATTTTAAAACCCATAAGTCCAGGAAAATGGCAGTTGAACGCTGTTTGTTTGGTGAACGGAAGAATAAGGAAAAATTCCCAATTGAGGTGAGTCTAAATCCCTTTACGGTTTATGATGCTGATTATGTGCTAGCACTTGTATTTGACCAAACTGAAATAAGCAAACGCGATTTTAAGATAAAGGAACTCAATGAGCATTTAGAGGAGAAAATCAGGACGCGTACCTTGGAATTAAGTGATACCGTTGCAATGCTAAAAAAAGAAATCAATAGGCGGAAAGAAGCAGAAAAGAAGATGAAATTTGCGCTGCAACGAGAAAGGGAATTGAATGAGCTAAAAACAAAATTTTTATCGTTGGTCTCGCATGAATTCAAAACCCCCCTTAGCGGTATTCTTACTTCTGCAACGCTTGTTGGCAAATATAAAGACTCGAAACAGCAAGAAAAACGGGATAAGCATCTAAAAACAATAATCGGGGAGGTAAAGCATCTTAATGGTATCTTAACGGATTTCCTCTCTATTGAAAGGCTTGAGAAAGGTAAGGAAATTTATAAATTTACTGAGTTTTCATTAAGTAAGGTAGCCAACGAAGTTGTATATGATGCCAACATGTTGTTAAAAAGCGGACAACACATAAATTATCCTCAAAATATAGATGATGCGTTAATCTATCAAGATGAGAAAATCGTAACTTTGATTTTGACCAATTTATTATATAATTCGGTCAAATATTCACCCGAAGATTCTGATATAGATATATTAGTGGATATTGAAAAAGATAAAATGGTCTTGAATATCAAAGATCAGGGAATTGGTATACCGGAGAAGGACCAGAAACATATTTTTGAGCGCTATTTTAGGGCAGAAAATGTAGTATTGAACCAAGGGACAGGGATTGGCCTAAATATAATTAAAGGTCATATTGATAACTTGGGCGGCCAAGTGTACTTTACGAGTGAGGAGAATATTGGAACTACTTTTACAGTAGAATTGCCGATTGGTGATATACTGAATAAATAACTGAGCAAGAATATTATGAAAAAAATCTTATTGATAGAGGATGATCCTGTTCTAAGGGAAAATACGGCTGAGTTACTTGAACTTTCGGAATATGAGGTTGTTACAGCTTCCAATGGAAAAAAAGGTGTAAAAGCTGCAAAGATACATTTGCCAAACGTCATTGTCTGTGATATAATGATGCCAGAATTAGATGGTTATGGGGTTCTGGAAACATTGAGTAACGAAGAATCCACAAAACACATCCCCTTTATATTCTTGTCGGCAAAGACTGAAAAAGAAGATATTCGAAAAGGAATGAACTTGGGAGCCGATGATTATTTGACGAAACCCTTTGAAGAGACTGATCTCATTAATGCCATCGAGAGTAGGTTGGCTAGAGCGGCAATTTTAAAAGAGCTTGAAAGCCCTGAAAAAAAATATAAAAATCAAATTGATGATGAAATAAAGACTATTCATGAGTTCAAGAATTATTTAGATGATAATGGGGAAGAAATTGAATTTTCACAAGGTGAGGAAATTTACCGGGAAGGTGGTAATGTTCATATGGTTTACCTGATTCTAAAAGGTATTGTAAAGACCCATAAATTGGATGAAAATGGCAAGGAATTGATTACTGGAATATACAATGCCGATGAGTTTTTTGGATTCTCTTCATTAACTGCGAATGAAATCTATGAAGAATATGCAACAGCAATGGAAGACGCTACCCTTGTTGGGGTCAATAAAGAAAAGTTGGCTACCGTTTTACAGGAAAATCATGGTCTTGCTTTGGAATTAATGCATGTTTTGGCCGAAAGCCTTTCCGATGCCAAGCAGCAATTATTGGAAATGGCCTATGGTTCTGTACGTAAGAAAACGGCGAGTACAATATTAAAGTTCGCCGATAAACTGCAACAAGACAAGCATGGTAACCTACATATTCTTAGGAGCGATTTGGCAAGCGTGGCAGGTATGGCCACTGAAACTCTGATACGTACGCTGTCCAGTTTTAAAAAAGAGGGACTCATTGCTATGGAAGATCATAATATACGAATCCTTGATAAGGATACCTTAGGGCGTATTTATTGAGATAAAGTATTGATTTTTGGTACATGATAGTAATCATTTTATTGTATTTGGCATTGCTATAAATTTACCGCAACAACCATAATCAGCTAAACAATGATGCAAATTTTAGTGCCTACCGATTTCTCTGAGAACGCATGGAATGCCATAAAATATGGCCTTAAATTATTTGAAAACATCAATTGTACATTTTACCTTCTTCATATAAACCCCATTCCCATGTATTCAGGTGCCGGCTCTACCGTTAAAGGGTCTTCACGAATGATACAGGAATCTGTACTTAAGAAAAGTAAAGCTAGCCTGGGCCAATTGCTTTTACGCATAGAAAATATGCCTTCAAGTGCTAAGCATTCTTTTGTGACAGTGGCATTACATGATTTTTTCGTTGACTCAATCAAGCGTGAAGTTGAAACTAAAAAAATCGATTTGATCATCATGGGAACCAAGGGCTCATCAGGACTTAAGAAAGTTACAATGGGCAGTAATACAGGCGATGTCATTACAAAAGTCAGATGCCCTTTGTTGGCTGTGCCTGAAAATACGGCGTTTAAAAAACCAGAAGAAATTGCATTTCCTACAGATTACTATTTGAGATATGATTTAAAGGTACTCAATACACTGGTTGAAATGGTTACCATGAATAAATCAGTATTACGGGTGCTCCATATTTCTAAAAAAGGGGAGCAGTTGAATCAGGAACAGTTAAAAAACAAAGAGTTCTTGAATGATTATTTGCAAGATATAGAGCATAGTTTTCATTCGCTAACGGGAACTGATCTTGAAACGGCGGTACAGCGTTTTACCAAAAGTAGGGATATTGATATGATTGCAATGGTCGCCAAGAATCTTAATTTCTTTCAACGTATACTTTTTAGACCCAAGGTTGAGCAAATAAGCTATCATACAGATATTCCTTTTCTGGTACTGCATGAATAGTATCGTAGTTTCTTTCAGTTTTGGGATTGTATAATTTGAACTAAATCTTTCTTTTGGAGTACCCCGGATTGCCGCCATATCTGTTTTCCATTTTTAAATAATAGCATTGTCGGCACACCTTTTACTTGATATTTTGCAGCAATTGATTGATTCTTATCCACATCGATCTTTACAATTTTAATAGCATCGCCCAATTCTTGTTTTACATCTTTCAGAATAGGGGCCAACATTTTGCAGGGACCACACCAATCGGCAAAAAAGTCAACTAAAACAGGAGTTTCCGAACTGATTATTTTTTTAAAACTACTCTTCATGTTTTCTGGTTTATAACTGCAAATTAATAAAATACATTTGGTAGTAAACTGACCAATATCATGGTTTATAGCGTTGATCACAGTTAACTTTGGTAAAACTAATAAATCTTAGGCCATGAGAAAGATTTTGGTTCCCACTGATTTTTCAGATAATGCTTTTAACGCATTAAAATATGCTTGTCAGGTTTTTAAATACGAAAAATGCGACATCTTTATCATGCATGCTTATGCTGATGAGGTTTATCAACAGGACAAATTGACTAAGCGAAGTAAATTGGATGTATTAAAGGAAGAAATTTCCCGAAATTCTGAAAGACAATTGACGAAGGTATTGGAAGAGGTCAAACACCAATATCCCAATCCACAACATAATTACAAGATAGTATCGGCTTTTGGTTCCCTGATTGATGAAGTCGATGATTTGGTTAATGCAGAGAATATGGATATTGTTGTCATGGCCACTAGAGGCGAAACCAATGACCGCAGTATAACTTTTGGCAGTAATACTTTACAGGTCTTAAAGTATATCAGTTGCCCGGTACTGGCTATTCCTGAAGGTTTTGATTATCATGCGCCTAAAGAAGTACTTTTTCCCACTAATTATTTGGTTCCTTATAAAAGGCGCGAATTAAAATTACTTTGCGATATGTCAGGCTCTTTTAGGTCTACAATACATATGCTGTATATTGATCCAATTAAAAAGCTTTCACTTCGCCAGGAAGACAATCAGCAATTTCTTAGAGATTCTCTCCCCAAGGCTAAGTTACTATTTGAGACTTCCCAGGAAAAAGACAAAACCATTGCCATTACCAAATACATAGTTCATAAGGATATTGATATGTTGGTCTTGGTAAACTCAAGACATTCTTTCCTGGAAGATATGCTAAGTCAATCAACTATTGATAAAATAGGACTTCACCTTAAGATTCCTTTTTTGGTCATGCAAAATTTATTCAGATAATTAAAAAATGTTGAAAAATGAAACGTATAATTCTGCCCACCGATTTTTCAGATAACGCATACAATGCAATTTGTTATGCTATTAACCTTTTTAAGGAAGAAGAATGTACTTTTTATCTATTACATACATATACGCCTGCGATTTATCAGGCTGAATATGTATTGCATAGCCCTGGACAGATAGGTTTAGGGGATATTTATCAGGAAAATTCATTGACCCAGCTAAAAGATCTTGAGAAACAATTAATAGCAGAGTTTAACAATAAGAAGCACACTTTCATGGTGCACTCGGCTTTTAATACTTTGATTGATGAAATAATAGAGACCTCCAAGAATGAAAATGCTGATATGGTAATTATGGGTACACAAGGGGCCACTGGTGCCAAAGAGATTTTAATAGGTACAAATACCGTACATGTTATAAAAAATGCTTGTTGTCCGGTCATTGCCATCCCTCCCAATTTTAAATATGAAACCCCAAAAGAGATATTGTTCCCTACAGATTTAGAAATTGATTATCAAGAAGAACAATTAAAAGTGTTGGAGTCCTTGGCGAAACAACATATTTCAAGAATAGATGTACTACATGTTTCTACAGGTTATGATCTAAGCGAGGAACAATTGAAAAATAAGGCAAAGTTAGAGGGAATATTGGGCCGAATTGCCCATTTGTATCACGAAATGCCGAATCAAGAGGTGATTACGGCCATCAATAATTTCCAACAAAATAATAAAGTAAACCTTTTGGTAATGGTTCAGAATCGTCATACATTTTTTGAACGTCTATTTTTAGAACCTGTCATCAAAAAGTTAGGATTTCATGTATCCATACCGTTTATGGTAATTCCCCCACATAAAAACAACTAAAAATGCAAAATATCTTAGTACCAACCGATTTTTCTAATGATGCCTATAATGCACTTTATTACGCTTCAAAACTTTTTAAGAGTAAAACGGTAAACTTTTACTTAATAAATGCCTATAATGAAAGCACTCCCTTGATAAGCAGAAGCATTGATAATGGCAATGGCAATGGGGCGCGCAAAGGTTTGTTAGAGCAACTTAAAGATGAATCCAATGAGGAGTTGAAACACACTTATCATAGAATTAACTTAGATCACAAATGCCCAAAGCACAAGTATAAAATGATATCCAAAAAGATGGATTTGAATGAGGCTATTTCACAAGCCATTGATAAGCATAAGATAGACTTGGTTGTAATGGGTAACAAGGGTAAAACAAGCGGTATAGGGGTTTATTTGGGAAGCACTACCACCAAGACCATGGCATCGGTGAAAAAATGCCCAATTCTGGCAGTCCCCATGAATGCGGATTTTATGGTACCGTATGAAATAGCATTTGCCACTAACTATAAAAGGCATTATGATGCTCAAGTACTTGATCCCTTGCGCAAAATGGCCAGATTATGTGGTTCTGCAATAAGGATAGTTCACATAAATGAGGAAGAGCATTTGAATAAGGTACAGGAAAGTAACCTAAAAACACTTAGGGCCTATTTGGACCCTATGGAAAATTCAGTCCATTGGATGCCCAATTTCACAAGTAAGACCAAAGCTATCCAGGTATTTTTAGAGGAATTGGGTATTGGGATGCTTGCAATGGTAAATTATGAACATAGTTTTTTGGAAAACTTGTTACATGAGCCTATCATCAAAAAGTTGACTTTTAATATTGATGTTCCAATTTTGGTGATCCCTGGGACCAAATGATTTGAATCATTGTTAAAGCTCTTGAAATTTGTCATTTTTGGTTTAATATTTAAAACTCATATTATGAAAAATATAGGTATATGGCTCGATAAAGAGAAAGCTCATAAGGTTACCCTTAGTGAGGAATCGGAAAAGTTCGAAACCTTTTTGTCCAATATAGAGGTTTTTCACCCCAAAGGCGGTTCTGGTACGAAATCGGCAAAATGGGGCCCACAGGATGTTGTTCAGGACAGTAAATATTTAGAACGGGAAAAACACCAGTATAAAATCTACTTTAAGAATTTGGTAAATGCCGTAAAAATGGCCGATGCCATTGCTTTATTTGGACCTGCGGAAACGGCCGCCATGTTCAAAAAAGAACTGGATAAAAATTATCCTTTACTGGCCGCCAAGGTCAAAACAGTTACCAAGGTAGATAGTATGACAGATAATCAAATAAAGAAATTGATACGGGAGTTTTTTGGTAAACCCGCATATTAAATCACTTGTCGAAGAATAGCATTGGTTTTCACATAAAGAATCTTTTATGGAAGTTATGGAGTTTGATGTTATAAAGTCCTCAGGAGAAAGGGCTAAATTTTCATTGTCAAAACTGAGAAGGTCATTACAAAGAAGTGGGGCAGATGAAACTTTGGTAAAACAGATTGTTGATCAAGTTCGCGATGAACTTTATCAGGGTATTTCCACAAAGGAAATATATAATCGAGCCTTCACTTTATTGAAAAAGAGAAAATCTGTCTTTGCTTCTAAATACAAGCTGAAAAAAGCAATTTATGAGTTGGGACCTACTGGTTTTCCTTTTGAAAAGTTTGTCGCAGCTATTTTAGAATATTCGGGCTATTCAACTGAGGTTGGTAAAGTGATACAAGGCGATTGTGTTAAACACGAAGTTGATGTTTTCGCTAAAAAAAATGGATTATTGGCTATAATAGAATGCAAATTTCATGGGGAGGAAGGACGTAATTGTAATGTAAAAGTGCCATTGTATATCCATTCCAGGTATAACGATATCAAAAAGCATTGGGAGAATAAAAAGAGCAATTCAATAGTAATGGATAAAGGTTGGGTGGTTACCAATACCCGTTTTACAGAAGATGCCCTTGCCTACGGCAATTGCGCGGACTTATATTTATTGAGTTGGGACATTCCCAAAGATGATGGTTTAAAAGACCGGATTGATAGATTGGGATTGTACCCCATTACGGTTTCTACATTGTTGAGTAATCGCGAAAAGCAGTTTTTATTGAGTAGGGATGTAGTCCTATGCCGGCAATTGTTGAATGATAGTTTTTTTCTTGACCATTTGGAAGTCTCTAAACCAAGAAAGGAAAAAATAATGAAAGAGCTTCGTCAATTATGTAATTGTTAAGTAATATGAATACAGTTAAAATCCAATTTTTGGGAGCATCAGGTACGGTTACGGGGTCCAAGTACTATTTGGAAACCCCAGAGCTTAATCTATTGGTAGATTGCGGCATGTTTCAAGGATTAAAAGAGCTTCGGAAAATTAACTGGACGCCCTTGCCCATTGACGTTAGTAAGATTGATTTGGTATTGCTTACCCATGGACATTTGGATCATACGGGCTATTTACCGAGATTGGTGAAAGAAGGGTTTACGGGTAAAATATTGGGAACTTCGCCGACTTTGAAGATAACTGAGATTATTTTGAAGGATAGTGCTAAGATTCATGAGGAAGAGGCTGAAAAAGCTAATAAAGAGGGGTATAGCAAGCATAATCCCGCGCTACCTTTTTATACTATCAAAGAAGCGGAAAGAGCCATAGGCTTGTTTGAGTCTATAGAAAAAGATGAATGGATTTCAATTTCACCCAACATCAAATTTAGATGTAAATATAACGGTCATATTATCGGTGCGACTTTTATAGAATTGGACATTTTTGAAAAACAATTTGTTTTCTCGGGAGATGTTGGTCGCCAAGAAGATTTGCTTTTATCACCGCCAAGTAGGCCAGAATGGGCCGATTACCTTTTTGTGGAAAGTACTTATGGCAATAAAAACCATCCTAAGGAAGATGTTGAGGGTCTATTGATTAAATTGGTCAAGAAGACCATAGCTGAAAGGGGCAATCTTATCATTCCATCTTTTGCAGTGGAGCGATTACAGTCCTTAATGTATCAATTATGGTTGCTCTATAAAAAAAACAAAATCCCCAATATTCCAATTTTCGTAGATAGCCCTATGGGGAATAATGTACTGTCAGTATTTGAACAGTTTCCTGCCTGGCATAAACTATCCTTAAAAGAATACCATGCTATGTGCGAGCATGTTACAATTATCAGTTCTTATAAAGAAACCTGGGAAACCATTGATGACCCTAGGCCAAAAATCGTAATTGCAGGTAGTGGCATGGTAACAGGGGGAAGAGTACTCACTTATTTGAAACAGTTGATTGATGTTGCAAGCACAACAGTGCTTATTGTTGGCTATCAAGCAGAAGGAACACGTGGCAGACAACTTTTGGAAGGTGCCCATGAAATAAAACTGTTTGGCAAGTACTATCCTGTCAAAGCAGAAATTGAACACTTGGAAAGCCTGTCTGCGCATGCTGACCAATCTGAAATGATATATTGGCTTAAGGGAATAAAGAATGTACCGGAAAAGGTATTTTTGGTGCATGGCGAACCAACTGCTTTAGATGCTTTTCGTAGTAAAATAACCGATGAATTCAGTTGGCACGTACATATTCCAAAACTATTTGAACAAATAGAGTTAATCGTTTGATTTATGGACTGATATTTATCATTGGCAGGCACAAATGTCATTGATAGCTTTATACAAATTCAAAGGGCATGGCTACCAAAAGCAAATTCACAAGTGTAGATCAAACTAAAAAAATAGAGGAACTACATGCAGATTTCCAACAATGGAAGTCTCATTTATATTTAATGCAAGATGAACTTACCTTTATAGAGCATTTACTTAACTCTTACATTTTTGAGCCAAATACGCCAAACTTATTTGAGCGTCTGCAGGATTATCAAACTAGATTAAAAAAAGCTAAGTCAAACAGATTAGAGGTTTGTCAAATGATCGCCAAACATGAAAAAGAATTGGTAGGAATGATTCAATGTGCCGATACTGCCTGTGACAATGTGTATTATCAAAAACACGAAAAAACCAAAGCGGAGTCAGTACTTTGTTTGGAAAATTTTCAAAACCTTAAATCTGAAGTCTTTCAATATGCGGGGGGTATTCTCAAAAAAAGAAAGCCCGCTAAATGAACAATGTATTGGGATGAAGAAACTATGCAGTTATTAAAATCTTTTCCAATTCTTCTTTTCTTGATCTGCTCATTGGTAATTTCTCGCCAGCTACCTCGACCTTATTGGCACTCCAATTATCTACCTTGTTTACATTAACGATAAAGGATTTGTGTATTCTAACGAATTGATTATCAGGCATTCTGTTTAAAAATGCCTTCATAGTCGATAGCACCATAAAATTACCATCGTTGGTAATTAGTTTAATATAATCACCAAAAGCTTGAATCCATTTAATTGAACTTAGGTTAACCTTCTTTTTTTGAAGATTTACCGTGACGTAAACAAAATCCTCTCCGTCTTTATTGCTTGTTAAACTGTTTCGTTTGGTCAAGGCACGATCAATGGCCGAATTAAAACGGGTTTTTTTAACCGGTTTCTGTAAATAATCTATAATATCGTAATCGAATGCCTTCAATGCATAATCAGCTTTCTCTGAAATAAGGATGATCATTGGCGGTTCTTCCAAAGATTCCAACAAATCGAAACCACTAACAATTGGCATCTCAATATCCAGCAAAATCAAATCTACTTTGTTCTTGCGAATACTGTTCAGGGCAAGGATTCCATTGCTATAATCGCCCAAAAAATTTAAATTAGAATGTTCTTTTACCAATTTGGTGAAAACTGTCCGTTGCGTTTCAGAGTCTTCAACAATTATAGTATTCAATGTCTTGTTTATCATGCGAAAGCATTTGGCAAATTAGCAACCTGTTTTTATGTTATAACCCCAAAACATCTCTGTAATCTTCGATAGATACTGAAAAAAGGGTATATGACAAATCCAAAAATACAGTTAAAAAAGTTGATTCCAAGTGATTATCGTCATATAATTCTAACATGCCTTGTTGAAATTTACAAGCGTAATTTCAGCCAAAATCTTAAAAACATTCATTTAGGCTGATTTAAATCATTCTTAAAAGGGTAGAAAAGGAATAATTTAGAATAAGATATTATAGTGCTTCCAAGAACTGTGGAAGAACCTCTGAATCTATATGATTATTAACCTTTAAAAGTTTCGAAAAATGAAAACTAAAAAACAAGTGTATAGGTATTTGGAATGGAAAAGCCCTGAAGAAATGCATTATACCTCCCTCGAATGGATTTCCGAACTGAAATTCATAAAAGACGAAAAATTATTCCTTAACAATTTGATTAAATCCTACACCTTACAGATTACTAGTTTGGGATTGTTCGAAGAAAGCAGAAAACTGGTTACGGCAATTTCAAATGCTGAATTAGAACTTGATTTATTATTGAAAAAAGTACGTATCCACGAAAACCAATTATCAATAATGCTTGATGATGTTGACCAACCCAAAATGGAAAAAGCCTATACAGAGACCCATAGAGATTTAATTTTTACCATTGATAATTATTTGATGGAATATCGAAAATTGAAGGGGAATTTGTTTCAAATGATATCTAAAGTAATGAAGAAGGAAAAACAAAAAAGATTATTGAATTAAAGTTTAATGTAAAATAAGGACCATGAAAAAGTTGAGCATATTAGCATTGATTGCATTGATGGGCTGTTCTTCGGCCGAATTGGTTGAAAACTGGAAAAATCCCGATATCGTACTGTTTGATGCGAATAAGGTATTGATTGTCGGGATGACCCAAAATGAGGATGCCAGGGATGATTATGAAACCAAATTGCATAAAGAATTTAGGCAAAGGGGAGTGGAGTCTATGAGGAGTTTGGATTTGTTCGATGTTGAATTCACATCAGCAGAAAGATCTGAACAAGAATTGGCCGATGTTGAACAACAATTATTGGATAAGGATTTTGATGCTATTTTATTTACAAAAGTCATTGGTATTGAGAATGTGGAGAATTTTAGAAGATCCATAGACAATTTGGACCGATACTATGGTGGTTTTGAGGACGACTATCTTAGTCATCAAAACATTTATTACGACCCGGAATACTACGATGATTTTACCATTTATCATGCAGAAACTTCATTATACTGTATTTGCGAAGGCAAAGAACGGGAATTGATTTGGAGAGGGTCAATTGATATTACCGATCCAATTGATGTTAGAAAGACTATTAACGACTATGTGAAATTGGTGATAATGGCGATGGAAGAACAAGATCTTATATTCAGAAAAGAAACTAAAAATGAAGTTACTGGTTTATAGCGCTAAGGATTTTGAAATACCTTTTCTACAAAAGGCCAATTCCGGGCAGCACGAAGTGAAATATATACCGGATGCACTTGATACCAATACGGCCATAAAAGCAGTAGGTTTTGAGGCTATCAGTATTTTTTCAGGAGATGATGCCTGCTTGGTAGTGCTCGAAAAGTTAAGGGATTTAGGTGTAAAATATATCGCACATCGGTCTACTGGGTATAACAACATCCAAATTAAGGCTGCGAAGCGTTTTGGGCTTAAAGTAGCGAATGCACCTGATTATTCGCCCAACGCAATCGCTGAGCATGCGGTGGCCTTATTAATGACCTTAAATCGAAAAACCCATATTGCGGACCGTCAGGTACACACCTATAACTTTGAACAGAAAAAACTTGTGGGGTTTGACCTTTTTGGAAAGACTGTTGGAATAATTGGCACAGGAAGAATTGGGTCTGTATTTGCCAAGATAATGCATGGTTTTGGTTGTAAGATAGTTGCCTATGATATATGTCCAAAAGTAGAGCTTACTGAGCGTTTGGGAGTTGAATATATAACATTGGAAAGTTTATATGCCCAGTCTGATATTATTAGCCTACATGTACCATTGACCAGTCAAACCCACTATATGCTAGACGAAACTGCATTTGAAAAAATGAAACCAAGTGTTTTATTATTGAATACTGCGCGTGGCGCTATTGTGGATACAAGTGCCCTGATAAAAGTATTAAAATTCAATAAGATTGCCGGTTACGCAGCCGATGTTTATGAGAAGGAGAAAGGATTGTTTTTTATGGACCATTCTGAAAAAGGGATCAAAGACGAAAATTTAAAGGCACTACTTTCATTCAAAAATGTATTGATAACACCACATCAAGCCTATGTAACAAAAGAAGCCTTAGCCAATATTGCTGCGATAACCTTTGATAATCTGGATTGTTGGGAACAAGGTAAGGCCTGTGAAAACGAACTTGGGTATGAAACCTTGGTGCTATAACAAAGGGCTGAAGACCTTGGCGAATCCTTCTTTAAGCTTATCTAAATAAGGTCTGTTTTTAAAGACTTCATACGCCATGGGAATGCTTCGATCAATTTCCTTCAAGAATTCTTGTTTGAGTATTTTGGCGGTTACGGTATCATAAACCATGGCGTTGACCTCATAATTCTGTTCAAAGCTTCGGACATCCATATTTGCAGTACCAATAGAAACGACATTATCGTCAGAGACGATGATTTTACTATGTAAAAAACCGTCAGGGAACAGGTAAATCTTAACACCGGCCTTTAAGAAAGACTCGAAATATGATCTAACACTCCATTGAACTAGTACACTATCAGCTTTGGCCGAAACGAGTAACCTAACATCAACGCCACTATTGGCGGCAACCTCCAGGGCCCTAAGAATGGCCGTGCCAGGAATAACATAGGGGTTGGTAATGTAAACGTATTTTTTTGCGTTGTTGATTAAAGCGAAATAGGTCTGACCTATTAGGGAGAAATACTCATCAGGCCCACCATAAACGATTTGAACCTTTTGGTTGCCTACATATTTTGATGTTGAAGGTAGTTTTTTTTCAAGTTCTGTTTTGTCCCCAGACACCAAAAACCAATCTATGTCGAAAACCACCTGAAGATCATGTACAGAGCTACCTTTTAATTGTAAATGCATATCGTGCCATTTGCCTAACAATAAATCACCTCTTAGATACTTATCAGAGATATTTATGCCACCAGTAAAGGCAATTTCCCCATCAACAATTATGATTTTGCGGTGATTCCTGTAATTAATCGAAGCCAAAAATCTGCCCCATTTAAAGGGTAAGAAGGGATAAACCTCTACACCAATGGCCTTTAATTCGGATATATATTTTTTGCTAAGGCTAAAGCTTCCTACTCCATCGTAAATGATTTTTACCTTGACGCCATTTTTTACCTTTTCCTTGAACAATGAGATAAGGCGATCAGCAAGCTCACCTTCTTCAAATATGTAATAAAGTAGATAAATGTAATTATTCGCTGATTCGAGTGCCTTGAAAATGGCATCAAAAGTAGCCTTCCCGTTTTTTAGAAGTATCACTTCATTATTTGTAGTGGGTTTTATACCTGAACATTTTTCAATGAGATGAGTGAGCTTTTCAATATTTTCAGCGTCTTTGGATAGTTCGTTTACAGCACTATGTTTTTGCCCGACTCTTTTTAAATATTGGTTTATCGTCTTGTCTTCATTTAGGTCTTTCCATGAATATTTTCTTCGATTTCTACCTATCATCCAATAAAGTAGAATACCACCCACAGGAATCGTAAAAATAGTCAAGAGCCATGCTAATGTCTTCGCTGGCTTTATACCATTGACCAAAAGGCTAATAACCATCCCTATGGCTATAAGCAGGTAAATTATCAAGGGAATGGTCCAATACATTAATCGGTTCTCAGGAATATATTTTAAAATTAAGCAAAATATCAAGTAGTAGAATATGATGATTGTCATTCCTTTGGAAATATACCTTGTTTCCGTAACGTATATAGGTATTTGTGAACAATAACTTTTTATAACTTTTGCTGTAAGGTTTTTTGTAAAAAACCTACTTTTGTTTAATTAATAGTATTGAAGAATTTGAATTATGTCTGAGAAAATAGAGCGAATAAAAACGTTGATTATAGGGTCAGGTCCTGCAGGTTATACTGCGGCAATTTATGCAGCTCGTGCCGACCTTAAACCAGTTGTTTATACGGGTTTGGAACCAGGGGGACAATTAACAACAACAACAGAAGTAGACAATTTCCCTGGATACCCTGAAGGTATCGATGGACCTACGATGATGATGCAATTACAGCAACAAGCCGAGCGTTTTGGTACCGATGTGCGTATCGGAATGATCACTGCTGTTGAACTGAGCAAGGAAGTTGGAGGTATTCATAAAGTTACAGTTGATAGTGATAAGACCATTGAGGCTGAAACCATAATTATTTCAACGGGAGCTACCGCCAAATATTTAAATATCCCAAGTGAACAACGGTTAAGGGGTGGAGGCGTTTCTGCTTGTGCTGTTTGTGATGGCTTCTTTTACAAAGGTCAGGATGTTGCTATTGTAGGAGGTGGTGATACTGCAGCTGAAGAAGCTTCTTATTTGGCGAATATATGTAATAAGGTAACCATGTTGATACGTAAAGACTATATGAGAGCATCTAAAGCGATGCAACATCGTGTGAATAGTTTGCCAAATTTAGAGGTACGTTATAACACTCAAGTTGATGAGGTGCTTGGAGACCAGGTAGTAGAAGGTCTTAGAATGGTCAATAACCAAACCAACGAAAAAGAGGATATTGCCATAACCGGACTTTTTATTGCAATTGGACATAAACCCAACACCGATATTTTCAAAGGGCAGATTGATATGGATGAAACAGGCTATATCATTACCAAAGGAAAATCGACTAAAACGAATTTACCCGGTGTATTTGCTTGTGGTGATTCCCAAGACAAGGAATATAGGCAGGCCGTTACGGCTGCTGGAACAGGCTGTATGGCGGCTTTGGATGCGGAGCGTTACTTGGCAACTGTTGAGTCACCCGAAGAAGTGGCTTAAAAAAAGCTTTAATATTGAGCAAAAAAAAAGCGCTGCATTGCAGCGCTTTTTTTGTTACTATTTGTTTTACTTAATTCTTACATAGTTTTCGGAAAAAATTCTATTCCCTTCTTCATCCCTGTTTATCTGACTATACTTATCATCTTCTAACCAAAGTTCAAATGTAAAGGTACGGAAAGATTCTTTGTCCCTCAACATGCCTGTATCGCCATATTCTATAACTTCTATTAATTCGTTATCTGTTAACTTGTAGGTGCCATAACCAAACAAACCTACAACGTCATTACCGTCGGCGTCCTTTGTGTCCTCAGTAGTGGAACGGGACCACATGATCTTACCGTCGTAATACATTTTAACCTGTCTGTAATCTGCATTAGTTGGTAGGGTATCAACAATATTTTGACCGTCGAAATTATAAAAACTTTGAAGTTCCCAAGTGCCTTCTATAGTGTGCATCGTATCTGGTTTTGAAGAGGTAATTCCAATCGCGGAGATCAAAATCAACATTAATAAAACCAAGCCAAGTAGTTTTTTCATCGTGTAAAATTTTATGAATTAATTATTTAAGAAAAGTTACAAAGAATTATGTTAAAATCATAATCTTGAATATTGTTAATTATGTATGGACTTTATTTTAAGAATTGCAACTAGTTATTTTGTAAGATAGGTTTTTATTGCCAATGATATTAATTTAATGTCATTTTCTGTATGATGACTACTCAAAACCATTCGGCTCATTAGGGATGAGCTTTCCTCTGGGTAGTTGAAATTTGTGAGAATAAAACCTTTTTTTTCTAGAAAACCGGTCAGTTTCGCGTCTTTAAAGGAATAGGCTGGATGCCCTTTAATATTTTTGAAGAATGTGATATCTTCAACCAATTTTTCAAAGTACCCAATGTTGGATAGGAGTTGATTTCTTTTGGAGCCATATATAGGTTGTGCATCTATAAATGTTGCTATACTGGCAGGTGAGGCTGGGCTCGCACCTCCAAAAAAAGCCGTTTCACTAAGCTGTTTTATTCGCTTTGCATCTCCTAAAATGGCTCCGGCTTGAATACCGTAAGTTTTTCCTAAAGAGCAACATACGATAAGCTCTTTGGTATTGAATTTTTGTAAAGTCCTGAATACACCTTCACCACGATTACCAATAATACCAATACCATGTGAATCATCCGCAATTAAAATAACCTTATCTAAAGGTAAGTCTTTTAAATCTACAAAATCTGGGTAATTGCACCCATCAAAATCAATGGAATCTATAAACACAACAGGAATAACCTTATTGTTTTTGGAGATGTGCTTCTTGATTGCATTGTTTAGAGCTGCAAAAGTTGGGTAGGGCTTATTATAGCTATTATAGAGTGCAGAATGGGTATTTGGGGCATAAAAAAGCTTGTATTCCGGTTTGTTGAAATTCTGTGCTATTATTTGGCCTGCCAAATATCCTGATGATAGCGTTATTGCAGCTTCACATCCTATTATTTGGGCTAGCAGGGTTTCGGCCTTTTCATAAACTGTAAGCCTTACATTTGATTTTCTTGAAGCACCGTAGTTGGTTCCAAATTTCTTGATGTTTTTAATGAAAATATTTTGGAATTCGGCATCGGTTTGCAACCCTAAATATGAAGTGCCACCAAAATATAGGTGTTTTTGGCCTTGAATAGTAATCTCACGGCCCGGATAATCATCAATATAATGTACCATTATTTTAGGGTTATACCGCTGCCTCCTAATTTTGGGAATACCAAACTACCATCATCATTAATGTGAATGCCGTTGGCAATATCCTCTTTTAAAAGCATGGCTCCGTCCATATCAACATAATCCAACTGAGGTACTAACTGGGCTATGGCCGATATCCCGACTGAGGATTCCGTCATGCATCCGACCATGACCTTAAGCCCCAACGATTTGGCTTTCTTGATCATGCTAAGCGCAGGTGTCAGCCCACCACATTTCGTCAGTTTAATATTAATACCATTAAAATGCAAGTGACATTTCTCGACATCAGATTCAATAATACAACTTTCATCGGCGATAACGGGTAAAACGCATTGGTGCATAACCTGCTCCATACCTTCCCAGTCATTAGCCTTTAGGGGTTGCTCCAAGAATTCTACACCTAAATCTTTAAGTTGAGGGGCATTTATTATGGTTTCTTTCGCTGTCCAGGCACAATTGGCATCAATTCTAAATATGGCTTCCGTATGCTTTCGTAATTCCTTTATGATATGAACATCATCATCGGTTCCTAATTTTATCTTATAAATGGGCCAAGGCCTTTCTTTCATTTTAGATACCATTGTTTCTATATCTGCGATACCTATGGTGTAGTTGGTAGTAGGGTAGTGGTCTAATTTTGTTCCCCAAATCTCATATAAAGGTTTCCCCAATAATTTACCGTATAGGTCATGGGCAGCCAAGTCTAAAGCACAGATTGAAAAATTGCTCAATCCTTTATGGGTTAGAAATTGGTGAAAATCTTCTGGAGTTAAAAAATCAAAGGATTCAATTTCGTTCCTGACTCCTTCAATCTCTTTAATCATGCTTTCTGCAGTGATTTTATAATATAGATTTGAAGTGGCTTCGCCATAACCCGTTTTTTCATGCAATGATAACCCTACAATCAAAGTATCCTGAAAATCATGGGATTCACGGGAAATACTGAACGTATGTTTTAAGGCAAGTGTGTATTTTTTTAAGCTAAGCTGCATCAGAATAATGTTTGTACTAATATAGATAAACCCGTGGAATTGGAAAATGAAAAAGCCACCGTAATTTCGGTGGCTTTTTCATTCAGTTAGTTTTGATTTTTTGCCTTAATTTCTATGTACACTTCCTGAAACTGATTTCTTTTTGGTGACCTTCGCCTCTCCGGAATAAGAGATGTTACCTCCACTACTGGCATCTGCAGTCAAGTCTTCAGATACATTTACCGATACATTTCCACCACTACTTGCCCCTGCATTGCAGACTTTACTGATCAATTTTTTGGCATTGATGTTCGCTCCAGAGCTCGCATCAACATAAACAGTAATTGCATCACCGGATATACTTAGGTTGGCACCGCTACTTGCATCAATATCTACCTCACTTACCGATATTTCAATATTAAGGTTTGCGCCACTACTGGCATCTATTTCCAACTTTTCAGAATGAACTACGTTTTCAGTACTCAGATGGGCGCCACTTGAGCTTTTTAAACCTGTTATCTCTGGTAATGTAACATAGACCTTTTTTGTAGCTCTACCTATGTTCTCCTCTGCATGAATTCGCAATCTATCATTTTTGATATCTGTTGCGATAAGGTCGATGATGTTTTCATCTGCTTCAACGGTGATTTCAAATGCATCACCATCTGTAACATATACGTCAAGGCCTTCTGAGGCAGAAACTACGGTAAAATCCCCTGTGACTTCCCTGGTTTCAGTGGTTACCACTCCATTTCCTTTTTTGCCGCTCCCAAAGTCACCAAAATTGATGTCAATTCCGCAGGAAGACAAGAATAAGCTCAAAATCAATGCGATCGTAATTCTTACTAGTGTTGTCATGATTGTTTTTTTTAGGTTTGCCCAAAGGGCTTTTGATTGTTGTTAATTGATGTGTAAATATCTTTTTTATTAAGTGTTTAGGCCATTATGAATAACCCAATTGTTGATTATCGATACTGAGTTGTATTAATTCTCGAACTATCCTTGGTTTTGATTTCGACTCCGTCTTCATCAATGTTCATTTTCAGGCCGTCGCCTTTATCATTCAAATCAATATTCAAGACCTCGCCTTCTACGCTATCATCCGCTTTTATTTTTACACCATCTTCGTTGATCTTCATTTTGAAAGAGTCCCCATTATCTTTAATATCGATATCAATACCGTCTTTATTGATGATGATATGATTGTCATTATCATCGTCCTCAGTTTCAATTTTTTCAGGACAATCCTGGCATTTAAGCTCGCCATCGCCACCCATGAGCCAGATATGGTCGGGTACATCACAACGACCCATATCCCTATCATTTCTAGTACCCATTCGAATACATCTCACAGATTCGTTGTCAAACTGAATGGTTTTTCCTTCTGGAACATAAAGTGTGACCCATACTTCTTGATCCCTAAACTTATTGCTCATTGAAGTGGTTAAGAAATCATCCAAGACCACTGAATTGCCTTCTACAGCATATGAATATTCTATTTTCCCAGCTATCTCTTTGGCTTCATTGAAAGAACTGCCGTTCGCATCTTTACGAATTTTGATTCTTATAACACTATCCTTGGATTTTTTAAGCGAAAGACGTACGTCATCAGAGACCATTATTTCTTCTCCTGAATCATTTGAGGTAACCATGACACCATCTATGGCCATGTTTCTTCTTTTCTGATAAAGATCGGACGAATGCATGCTTATTTGTAAGGTGTCGTTCGGTACTTCAAAATTAATGGTCTGCTCTGTCGAAATACTATCTGAGTATGCATGTGCCGCTGCTTGACGAATTCCTAAAACAACCAAGGTAATCAAGGATATCAACCAAAGACCCAATAAAGAGAATTTTGCTATGTTTCCTATTGATTTTAGGTTGTTCACCAATATTTTCAATCCTAAATAGAGAACAAAAAAGAAAGGAATACCAACTACAAAGAACGCCAGCAAAGAAACTACCCATACAGGTGCACTGGTCGAGTTCACCATATTGTAGAAATCAACACCAGGAATATGGATCATATCTAAAACACCCACTGTGAAAAGGCCTACGAATAAGCCAATTAAGGTAGCGGCACCGATAAGAATCAATATGATGCCTATGAATTTGCCGAAAACTTTAAAAAGGAACATAATAACATCTCCAAGGGAATCAAAGAATGTTTTGCCACTGCTTTTGACTTTGTCTCCCATTTTTTCATAGTCAACACTTTTGACCCTATCAGCAACGTCATCGAACCCTTCTTTCACTTTACGTTCTATGTTGCTGATATTTACGGGCTTTCCCGTCATATCCAATTTTTGGGAGGTTGTAACTGCCTCAGGAACCAAAATCCATAATAAGATATAGGCAATGAATCCAAATCCTGTGGTGACCGCTAAAAGAATAAAGATGATCCTTATCCACAACGCATCAAAACCTAAGTAGTGTTCCAAACCAGAACATACACCACCAATATATTTGTGTTCCATATCCCGATACAACTTTTTAACTCTCCCTGTGGTTCTTGTCGCTTTTGATTTGGCTATTGGCTCATCGTCAAAAATATCCTCATCGATCATATAATCCTCAGGTTGACCCATAACGGCAATAACTTCATCTACTTCTTTCAGGGTGATTACCTGACGTTCATTTTCCAATTTTTCATAGAAAAGTTCGGCAATTCGGGCTTCAATATCAGCTTGTATTTCATCGCTACCAGGAGTATTTACGAAGGAACGTTTTATGGCTTCTAAATAACGACGCATTTTGTTGTACGCTTCTTCATCCATATGAAAAAGTGTATTTGCGAGATTTATATTTACTGTCTTGTTCATTATTCTTTGTTTTTTTTGTTGGTTACCACATTTGTGGCCATTCTTAATTCGTCCCAAGTGCTGTCTAATTCCTTTAGGAATAGTTTGCCGGTTTCGGTCAACGTATAATATTTTCGTGGTGGTCCTGAAGTAGACTCTTCCCAACGGTAGTTGAGCAAGCCTGCATTCTTTAACCTGGTCAAAAGGGGATAAATGGTCCCTTCAACTACGAGCATCTTAGCGTCTTTTAAGGTAGCTAGAATTTCTGATGCATATTTATCCTTTCCGTTAAGAATGGAAAGTATGCAGTATTCCAAAACCCCCTTGCGCATTTGTGCTTTTGTGTTTTCTACAT
>CBDUKE010000042.1:0-25266 GCA_965367725.1 uncultured Maribacter sp.
TAGCGTTCAAATCAGTACCTACACTTCCTCTACCAAATGTTCCATTAACATTGACTAAAGATGAATTATGTCTTCTTTTCCCGTTTATTAAAACCAATACTTGATCTGGACCCAAACCTCTAAGGGATGCCGGATCAATATGGTCAGTACCATCAGATATGGTCTGTGTATTCGAGGTAAACGATGGCGCTACATAATTAAGAATTTGGTTAAGATTTACCTGCGGCGCCACATTATTGAGCTCTTTTACATCAATTACATCAACAGGCACTGCACTTTCCAGAGCCGTCCTATTTGGGTTACGAGAGCCAATAACAATTGCCTCGGCCAACTGAACACCTGAAATCAAGGTAATGTTCATTACAGCAGCATTAATAGTCACTTCTTTGGATGCATACCCAATGTAGGAAACCACCAAGGTTTCCCCCATGCTGGCGTCTATGCTGAAGTTACCGTCAAAATCGGTTGTAGTACCCGTAGAGGTACCCTTTTTAACTAAAGAAGCGCCACCTAGAGGCACTCCGTTTTCATCTACTACCGTACCAGAAATTTGCGCACTGGCAAAACTAAAGGCACCCAATAATAGGACCATAAAAATGAAGTAGTTTTTTTTCATAAGAGTGTTATTTGAGTTAATATTAACATAACAATATAATAAATTTATTATGAAAAATTAACATTTAAAACTATTAATTATTGAGTGTCATAAATTTAGTAGCCAATTCCACAATATTGTATTTTTGAGAAAACTCTTTCTTGATGAAACAACTTATTGACCGATTTTTATCATATGTTAAAATCGATACCCAGAGTGATCCAAATTCAGATACCACCCCGAGCACCGAGAAACAATGGAACCTGGCCACCGAATTGTCATATGAACTTGAGCGCATTGGATTAATTGATGTAAGCATTGATGACAATGCCTATATCATGGCAACTTTGCCAAGCAATATTGATAAAGAAGTTCCCGTAATTGGTTTTATTTCCCATTTTGATACTTCGCCCGATTTCTCTGGAACTGACGTGAAACCAAAAATTATTGAGGGTTATGACGGTGGGGATATTGTTCTAAATACCGATAAAAATATAATCCTATCGCCATCATATTTTGAAGACCTTCTGCAATACAAAGGACAAACCTTGATTACCACTGATGGCACCACTTTACTTGGTGCGGATGACAAGGCTGGGATAGCGGAAATCATAACGGCCATGGAGTATTTGGTACAACACCCAGAAGTCAAACATGGTGAAATTAGAATTGGGTTTACACCTGATGAGGAAATTGGTCGAGGTGCCCATAAGTTCGATGTGAAAAAATTTGGTGCAGAATGGGCTTATACCGTGGATGGAAGCCAGATAGGGGAATTGGAATACGAAAATTTCAATGCAGCCAGTGCCAAGGTGATTATTGAGGGTAAAAGTGTGCATCCCGGTTATGCTAAAGGGAAGATGATCAACGCAATTAGTATTGCCAATGAATTTATGGGAATTTTACCTCCTGAAGAAACTCCCCAAAATACTTCAGGCAAGGAAGGATTTTTCCATATTCATTACATGAAAGGTGAAATAGAGCACGCTGAATTTGAATTGATCATTCGTGATCATGACAAAGCGCATTTTGAAAAAAGAAAAGACCTCATCAGGAAGATTACCGAAAAATTAAACCAGGATCATGGAAATTGCATACAACTTGAACTTAAAGACCAATATTTTAATATGCGGGAAAAGATAACGCCCGTTTACCATGTTGTTGAAATTGCCAAAGAAGCGATGGAGGAATTGGGAATTACACCAATCATAAAACCTATACGAGGCGGAACTGATGGCTCGCAACTAAGCTATATGGGGCTACCTTGCCCCAACATTTTTGCTGGGGGTCATAATTTTCATGGAAAATATGAATATGTACCTGTTGAGAGTATGCAGAAAGCAGTTGAAGTTATCATCAAAATTTGCGAACTTACTGCTAAGAAAATGTAGTATTCATGGAAAATTCCGAAAAATTGGAAGCCTATTTTGAGCAAGAACATTCCTTTAAAGAAGGAATTTCGATATTGAGGGATTTGGCTTTGAAGACCAAAGTAGAAGAGACGCTCAAATGGGGCTCACCAGTTTACACTATTGAGGGTAAAAATGTTTTTTGGATTGCAAGATTTAAAAACCACTTTGGCCTGGGTTTTTTTAACGGAATGTTCTTGAAAGATCCTAAAAAAGTCCTGGTAAATGTCCAAAAAGGCAAGACCCAGGCAATGCGGCATTGGAGGTTTAAATCCATAGGAGAAATTGATGCCCCAACAATTGTCGCGTACATTAATGAGGCCGTTGAGAATCAAAAGAAAGGTATGCGCTTAATTCCTGGGAAGAAGAAAAAGTCAGCATTGATCATTCCCAAGTTGCTCAGGGAAACCTTAGATAGTAATCCAAAAACAAAAAAGGCATTTAGCATTTTGTCTCCCTACAAACAGCGGGATTTCGCTGAATATATTTCAAGTGCAAAACAAGAAAAAACAAAACTTGCCCGTTTGGAAAAGATTATACCCATGATCAATCAAGGTATAGGATTAAATGACAAATACCGAAATTGTTGATCAACTAAGTAAAACAATTATTGGAGCACCCTTTTTTATAGTCTAGGCAATTCCCAACCGTTATGATAGGTTGCCTTTAAAAATTTATTGGCCGCTTCTTGTTTAAACTCCCCCTTGGTTTTATCCCAATATATCCGATCTCCAGATTTATAGGCCACATTGCCCATGTGCGAAACCAAAGCTGCATCATAACCAACCTCAATTGGAGCATTTAAGCCTGAAGTATCCCTACTTTTGACTGCCTCTATAAAGTTTAGGGTGTGAAGATCCAATCCGTTATCCTTATTTGGCTGAATAGGTATGGCCTCCATTCTTTTACCCGGCTCTTTTCCCCAGCCTTTGAAATCGTTTTCGGGAATAACTTCCCAACCACCACGGTCCAATACCAAGGTGCCATTGTTGCCGATAAAGGCAATACCATGATTACGGCCATAATTACCGCCATCAATACCTGTGGCATGTTCCCAAAGAATTGAAAATCCATCGTATTCAAATACAGTCTGCAAGGTATCAGGGGTCTCTGAAGCATCATCGGGATAAGCAAATTTTCCACCTAAGGCCATAACTGATTTTGGAGTGCCTGCTTTCATACCGTACAAGGCATAATCAATCAAATGAACTCCCCAATCGGTCATCAATCCACCAGCATAATCCCAAAACCATCTAAAACTAAAATGGAATCTATTTTTATTAAAGTCCCTTTTAGGGGCAGGACCCAACCACATATCATAATCTACACCAGGAGGTACCGGAGCATCTGGAATAATGGGAACAGGTTGCATCCAACCTTGGTAAGCCCAGGCCTTTGCCAAACGTATTTCACCTAATTTACCTGAGTGTACGAAATCAATGGCATCAACAAAATGGGGCTGACTTCTTTGCCATTGGCCTATTTGAACCATACGATCACTTGTTCCTACAAAGTGCTTCATAATATTTGCCTCTTGAATGGAATTTGCAATAGGCTTTTCGCAATAAACATCTTTTCCTGCTTGCAAGGCATCAGTCAATTGCAGACAATGCCAATGGTCAGGTGTACCAATGATAACAACATCAATATCTTTATTTTCCAATAATTTTCTATAATCGGTATACCATTTTGGTTTTTTGACCCCGGCCTTTTCCAAATCAGCGGTCCTAGCCCTCAATACACTTTCATCAACATCACACAAAGCTATAACATTGGTCTCACTAATTTTGAGCATTGAAATAAGGTCTGTAAAACCCATTCCTTTGCAACCAATAAGCCCTACATTAATTCTATCATTTGGCCCTACTCTTTTTCGTAGGGTCGCCAACAGTTCCATTGGAAATAAAAATACAGCTCCTGACCCGGCTAAAGCCATTGAACTGTTCTTAATAAAATTTCTTCTTGTACGATGCATATCCTTCGATTTTGAAATATGAATATAGCTAATTTCACTCAAAATCAGGCACAAAAAAGCCGATGAATCCATCGGCTTTTATATTATTCATTCTAAAGGATATGGCTTATTTTGTAACTGGAGTATTCAGTTTTTTACTCATCTCCATAGAAATGGCAGAACGGTCAAACTTTAACTTCCCAGCCATTGTTTCTATGATGCATGATGCATCTTTGTCATTTAAGTCAATAACTTTACCATGAAGTCCGCTTTTGGTAATAATACGATCACCCTTCTTTAATTCTGCCGAGAATTTTTTCTCATCTTTCTGACGTTTCATTTGAGGTCGTATCATAAAAAAATAGGCAACCACAAAAATGAGGATCATCGGAAGAAAATCCATTATACTACCACTTCCCATATTATAAATTTAAAATTGATTTTTATTTATTTTACAGGACCTAATGGTGCTGCCCCCTTAGGGTTTACAAAAGCCTTAATTCTTAAAAGTTCTGAACCTTTTGTAGTATTTGCAACTACCGTGATGGTTTTTGTTACTTGGTTCTGACCTGAACCATTGAATTTAACCACTAATTCTCCTTTTTCACCAGGAGCGATAGGCTCTTTTGGCGGATTTGGCACGGTACAACCACAACTGCTAGTTGCATTGGTTATTACCAATGGTGCGTTACCGGTATTGGTAAATGTAAATATGGTCTCTTGAGGAGTACCTTGTTCAATAATCCCAAAATCATGTTCGGATTTTTCAAACTCCATAACAGGAACTTGCTTTGCTGATTCATCGCGCTCAGCGGCTACAGCCACATTATCAGTTTTTACTTTACTGGAAGCGTTTTCCTTACATGACATAAATGCCATCATTGATAATAAGCTTAAACCTAAAATTGCTCTTTTCATCTGTCGTAATTTTTTAATTCGTTGCAAAATTAAATAAATAATTATAATAAACCTCGGCCTACCTTTTTTAGTTTACCTTGGGATTTATACTCCTTTACTAGTTTATCCAATATACCATTTATGAAAATACTGCTTTTTGGCGTGGAATATTCCTTGGCAATTTCCAAAAACTCATTTATGGTCACCTTTTCTGGTATTGAAGAAAAGTTAAGCAATTCACAGATTGCCATTTTCAATAGAATGGAGTCTATATCGGCTATGCGGTCTTTATCCCAATTGGGTGTTTTGCCCTCGATTTCCTTTTCCCATTCACTATTATTCAACAGCGTCTTTGTCAATAGGTTTTGGGCAAAATCCATATCCTCATCATCCTTAAGCAATCTAGGTAAGAAATAAGATTCTTTCTGGTCTTCCTTTACTTTTTTCAATTGTTTTAAGATAAATGTATTCACAATTGGTATATCATCCACCCATGTTAATTTATCATCTTCAAAATAATCATATATTTTTTCGTTTGGGGCAATAATTTCCTTGAACAAGACTGAAACGAATTCCTTATCATCTTGGTACGTGCTTGAAGGTATATGCATGTATTGGCTATACGCCTTACTTTCGATTATTTCCTTATAAATAATTTTTACATATTCTTCATTCAAATACCAATTTTTCAATTTTCTCTTCTCCAATTCCGCTCTTAATTTACCATTATTGGTCAATTGTAACAATAATCTATTTTTAGCAAATTTTTCTTTGTCAGGAAAAGCGTCGGCACTAGTGGCAAGGTATTTTTTGGAGGAAAGTTTCACTTGACTGGCAGCTAATTGTTGAATTTCAATCAATAAACTGAGCATTAACAAATAAAGGGTATACATATTCTCAATACTTACTTTCAGGAATTTTACCTGTTTTTCAAGGGAATCGTCTTTAGATTGGGTCAATGCATAAATACACTGCATAACTTTTACCCGTATGTGCCTTCTTGTAAGCATGTTAAAGAACTTTAGTGAATAAAGAATACTTTCTGGCCGCAAAAATAGCAATCTATTTTTAATCTATGTACCTGATAGCAACTTATATCTTATTTATAAAACTTATAACATTTGGTTTTAAGACAAACCTATATCTTTGGCAAATGGGCAAAACTCAAATCCTTTTTACTGAATAACTTTATGAAGGAACTTAAGCATCTAAACAAATACTTTAAAAAATATTGGTTAAAATTACTTGTAGGCATGGTCATTACGGTTATTGCCAAGATTTTTCAATTGATAATGCCTTCTTATGTCAAGAAATCCATCCAAGTTGTAGAAAATTTTATTGGAGGTGAAATCACTAAAGAAATAGCCAAAGACATGCTCTTGGAGTTTATTCTCATTATTGTTGGGGCAGCACTTCTTTCTGGTTTTTTCACTTTCTTAATGCGACAGACCATTATTTATGTTTCCCGTTACATTGAATTTGATCTCAAGAATGAGATTTTTGACCACTACCAAAAATTAAGTCTAAATTTCTACAAAAAAAATCGCACAGGTGATCTAATGAACCGCATTAGTGAAGATGTTAGTCAAGTTAGAATGTATTCTGGTCCCGCTCTTATGTATGGGATGAATACTGTCACCTTATTTGCATGTATTATCCCAATAATGTTCATTACAGCCCCAACCTTAGCCGCTTACACCTTAATTCCGTTGCCCATACTATCCGTTCTTATATACCAAATAAGCAAAATTATACATAAACGCAGCACCGTTGTTCAAGAGTACCTTTCCTCCCTTTCAACCTTTACCCAGGAGGTCTTTTCAGGAGTTTCGGTAATTAAGGCCTATGCTATTGAACCACAGATCAATGCGGAATTGAATGCTTTAGCATTGGAAGGGAAAAAGAAAAGTATGGACCTTGCCAAGGTAAACGCATGGTTTTTTCCTTTAATGATCTTATTGATCGGTATCAGTAATATTTTTGTTATATACATTGGAGGCCAACAATATATTAGCGGTGAAATTGCTTCAGTAGGAGTCATCGCCGAATTTGTTCTTTATGTGAATATGCTCACTTGGCCTGTAGCCATAGTTGGTTGGTTGACTTCTATAATTCAGCGCGCAGAGGCATCACAAAAAAGGATAAATGAATTCTTAAAGGAATTACCCGAAATCAAGAATGAAGTAACAAAAGAAACGCCAATTAAAGGTAAAATAGAATTCAGAAACGTTAGCTTCACTTACGATGACACAAATATAACAGCCTTAAAGGATATTTCATTTACCATAGAGGAGGGCCAAACCGTTGCAATATTAGGCAAGACAGGTTCTGGCAAGTCTACCATACTTGATTTGATTGCCAGATTATATGATGTTGATTCCGGAAAAATTTTGATAGATAATGTGCCTCTTAATCAACTAAATCTAAACACGCTACGTAAATCTATTGGTGCCGTACCCCAAGATGCATTTTTATTTTCAGATTCCATAAAGAACAACATCAAGTTCGGAAACCAGAACTCATCGGATGAAGAGGTGGTTTCGGTAGCAAAAAATGCCGTTGTACATGAAAATATCATGGAATTCAAAAACCAATATGAAACGGTCTTGGGAGAGCGTGGAATAACCCTCAGTGGGGGTCAAAAACAACGCGTTTCCATTGCAAGGGCATTGTTAAAAAAACCGCAGATTTACCTTTTCGATGATTGCTTGTCAGCAGTTGATACAGAGACCGAAGAGACCATTCTAAACAACCTTGAACTAGCGTCAAGTGCCAAAACGACGATTATTGTAAGCCATCGGGTATCTTCGGCAAAAAATGCCGATAAAATTTTGGTATTGGATGAGGGTGAACTATTGCAAGAAGGAACACATGAAAAATTGAACAATATAGAAGGATACTATAAGGAACTTTATTTACATCAACTTTCAGAGAAAGAAAACTAGAAATATTGTTGCCAGATAAGCTTTTTTTTTACACTTTTGAATGATGTTCCCCAATTTTATTAACTAGACACTAACAGAATGAGCGACAAAGAATCAATGGATCAAGAAGAGATACACTCAAAGGTTTTAAGAGCCGGGAGAAGAACGTATTTTTTTGACGTAAGAAGTACTAAAGCTGGAGATTATTATTTAACTATAACCGAAAGTAAAAAATTCACTCATGATGATGGATCGTTTCATTACAAAAAGCACAAAATCTATCTTTATAAGGAAGACTTTACAGCGTTTAGGGAAAATGTTGAAGAAATGATGGACTTTATCATTGATGAAAAAGGAAGCGAAGTAATCTCAGAAAGACATCAAAAAGATTTTAAGAAAGAAGAGCACAATGAAAACGGTGAAATGAAAACTCCTGAAAGTTTTACCGATGTAGATTTTGATGATATTTAAGATTATTAAAAAAATACTGAAAACGACCCTCTTTTCTCAGGGTCGTTTTTTATTTTTAACCTTATCTAATTCAATCTAAAATGCAAAAAATATCCATAATTCTAGTTCTTCTAATTTCTTGTAGTGCTGTGGCACAAAAGAATCTCGACCTTACTTATTACCTACCCCAAAATATAACTTATAACGAAAATATACCCACACCCAAAGAGGTCATTGGCCATGAAGTTGGTGAATGGCATGTAACCCATGACAAACTCATGTTTTATATGCAGACCCTTGCTGAAAAAAGCGATAGGATAACCATTGAAACAAGAGGAGAAACCTTTGAGGGTAGGCCCATTTTACTTCTGACAATTACCGCCCCAAAAAATCATCAAAACATCGAATCAATTAGGCAGGAGCATGTTGCCCTCACTGAAAACGGTGCTAGTACTTTATCAACCGACGCAATGCCAATAGTTGTATACCAGGGCTTCTCAATTCATGGTAACGAACCCAGTGGTGCCAACGCCGGATTGGCATATGCCTATTATTTGGCTGCCGCCCAAGGTCCTGAAATTGATGACCTATTAAACAATCTAATAATCTTAATGGACCCCTCCTTTAATCCAGATGGGTTGCAACGTTTTGCCTATTGGGCCAATACCAATAAGAGTATCAATTTAGTCGCCGATAATAATGAAAGGGAATATCATGAAGTTTGGCCAGGAGGGCGAACCAACCACTATTGGTTCGACATGAACCGCGATTGGCTCCCAGTACAGCTCCCTGAGAGTAGGGCGCGTATCAAGAGTTTTCATAAATGGTTGCCAAATATACTAACAGACCACCACGAGATGGGGACCAATTCCACCTTCTTTTTTCAACCCGGTGAACCCACAAGGGTACACCCGTTGACGCCAAAAATGAACCAGGAATTGACAACTGAAATTGGTACATACCACGCTAGAGCCCTAGATAAGATTGGCTCTTTGTATTATTCTGAAGAAAACTACGACGACTATTATTATGGCAAAGGTTCTACCTTCCCAGATGTTAACGGTAGCATTGGTATTTTGTTTGAACAAGGTAGCTCTAGAGGACATATTCAAGAAACCGAAAACGGACTTTTAACTTTCCCTTTCACAATTCGCAATCAGTTCACCACAGCTTTATCAACCATAGAAGCAGCGAAGAATATGAGAGTTAAAATCCTGGATTATCAGCGTGATTTTTATAAGGATGTAAGATTGGAAGCCGCCAAGAGCAAAACGAAGTCCATTGTTTTTGGGGATAGTAAGGATGCGGCCAAAGCTTGGCACTTAGCAGAGATATTAAACCGGCACAAAATAAAGTTCAATGGGTTGACCAGTGATGCCACAATTGATGGCAAAAACTACAAAAAAGGACATAGCTATGTAGTACCAATGAATCAAAAGAACCATCGCCTTATAAAAGCTATGTTCGAGAAACGTACCACGTTTACGGATAGTCTTTTTTATGATATTTCGGCATGGACCTTTCCATTGGCGTTCAACGTGGACTATTCAGAACAAAGCACATTGGCCAATGCTGGTTCTGAAATTGTCGATTTTGCTCCCTTATCAGGAAATATCGAAGAAAAAAGTAACTATGCCTATTTATTTGAATGGAACGAATATTACACTCCAAAAGCCCTTAACAGCATAGTTGAAAAAGGATTAAGGGCCAAAGTAGCCAAATCTCCCTTTAGTGTAGAAGGCAAAAAGTATGATTACGGCACAATTTTGATTCCTGTTCAGAATCAAGATTTAAACGCTGATGAGTTATATACTTTTTTAAAAGGAGTAGCCCAAGAAAGTAGGTTACAAATAAATTCAGTGAGCACTGGACTTACAAAGGGGATCGATTTGGGTAGTAACGATTTTGACCCAATAAAGAAACAAAAAGTAGCCATTCTTGTAGGCAAAGGAATACGATCATACGATGCAGGTGAAATATGGCATTTGTTCGATACCCGTTTTAATATGCAATTGACAAAATTGGATATAGCTTATTTAAGCAGTGTAGATTTGGGTAAATACACTGATTTGATTATTCCAAGTACAAGCTCCAGGGATGGTGGACTTTCAAAAAAGTATGTAGAAAAGATAAAAGAATGGGTTAAAGATGGAGGCACATTGATTGGATACCGCAATGTTGCCGAATGGCTCAATAAGAACGAAGTCATTTCGTTGAATTTCAAGAAAGACACGCTGGTAGCGCAGAATATTTCATTTGCCAAGAAGAATGATTTCAGTGGGGCCCAAGTTACGGGGGGAGCTATTTTTGAAGCTAAATTAGACTTATCGCACCCTATAAATTATGGGTATAAGAATGATAAAATAGCCCTGTTCAGAAATACGAATGTTTATATAGAACCTGACAAGAATAGCTATAATAATCCTATTCAATATACCAACAACCCCTTATTGAGTGGATATATTTCAGAGGAAAATTTAGAACTTTTGAAAGGCACTGTTCCTTTTCAAGTAAAAAAAGTTGGTAAAGGCAGGGTAATCGTATTTACAGACAACACCAACTTCAGGGCCTTCTGGTATGGCACAAACAAGTTACTGATGAACGCGATATTCTTTGGTAAGATGATGTAGGCTATCTCAACTTAACATATATAAGATTGAAGAGAATATGGGCCACGAACACAGTAAGCGCTATTTCGTGGCCCAACGTATATCTAAAGACCAAATAAAGCAACAAATAGTATGCAGGAAAGAGTATTAAACTCAACATAAAGCGTAAAGTCGTCCTGAATTCAATATCCATTCCAATAGACTTGACCTTTTTATTCCATAGAAAAATCACTGGAAAATTAACTAAGGTGAAGATGACTTTAATCAAATATGAAGACCAACGGGTTTTGTTTTTATTTGGCGTTGTTGCAACATTTGGGTCAATACTTTCGATAATTCCATTCACAACATTGGGCTTTAAATAATCCACTTTTTGATTATTTAACGCTGTCAAGACATTTTCATAGGTATCCTCATCTGGAATATGGGTCGTAAGTACTTTTAATCTTTGATAGATTTCATCTTTTAGTTTGGTTTCCGATGCTATCAAATCATTTGGATTATAATAATCTTGTACAGCGAAATCCTTACCTATATACATTGAAACACTATCAGGAAAACCTTCAGCTTCCAAATAATTCAATCCCACGGGGAGAATTCGAATATCCAAGTCTGGTTCTTTTTCCAATGCCGAGAAAATCATTCTAACAAATCCTTTGCGCATTGGCCACCTCACCCTTCTTAGTATCCCATGGTTACCTTCAGGAAAAAGCATTATTGTTTCTCCTTGCACCAATAAATCGCCACATTTTTTAAAAATAGCCGGATTGTTCTTTAGGGTATCCATTCCATCCCTAAACCTGTATATTGGAATCATTTGCAAATAATGTAAAAACTTACTCACAAGCGGGTTTTTGAACAAATCGGAACGTGCCAAAAAATAAGGTTTCACCCCGCAATTCATCGCGATCATCAAGGGATCCATTAATGCATTTTGATGGTTGGCCAATAACATTATTGGTTTGTTTTTAGGAATGTTCTCCTTGCCAACAACCTTCATTTTGGTATAATAAAGAAAGAGGCCTGTCCTAAGCCATAATTTCACAATATTGTATCCTACTTTCATGAAGCCAATTCCTCTTTCTTAATTGGTTTATATCCCCAATAGCCTGAAAGAATCAAGCCAGACACTAAATGCCAAATACCCCAAAAAGCAGCTAACAGTGCCATACCACCCAAGCCATCAAAAAAAGTAAAAATCAACAATAAGCCTAAGCCAGAATTTTGGATTCCGGTTTCAATGGTGATAGATCGGACATCACGTTGTGAAAGTCCCAACAATTTTGCAAGCGAAAAACCTGTTGTAAATGCCACAAGGTTATGTATAATGACAATCCAAAAAACGTAGAATACATAATCCATAAAAATCTCCCGATTGAGATACAGCGCTAGGAATATTAAAGAAATAAAGAATAGTAAAGAGCCCAATTTCAAAACTTTGGCCATTTTTTTAGCCAAAATAGGCTTAACATGATTTACCCACATTCCCAAAACCAAGGGGAATGCCAGCAATAAGGACACCAATTTTACCATTTCGAAAGGCGATATCGCAATGTCTTTCAAAATTGTGGCCGTTGGGCCATACATAGAACCCCAAAATTGTAGATTAAGTGGTGTCATAAAAACCGCCAATAACGTTGCAACAGCGGTTAGACTAACCGACAACGCGGAATTGCCTTTAGCCAAATGGGTAATGAAATTTGAAATATTACCGCCAGGACAAGCAGCTACCATGAACATTCCCAAAGCGATACTTGGAATTGGTTCAATCAACCAAACCAATAAGAATGTGACTGCAGGTAACAACAAGAATTGACTGAAAATTCCGGTGAAAATAGGTTTTGGATTTTGTAATAGTCGTTTAAAATCATTTACAGAAATCTCAAGGGCAATGCCGAACATGACCAGGGCCAAAGCAAAATTCATAACCCATAGTGCTTGGCTACTGAAGTTGATATGAATGTTATCAAGTACGGTTTCGGTCAAATTGGTTAGGATATTTTAAGTCCGTTTGGAACAGATGATTCGGGCTGTAGCAATACTACATCCTTCTCAGCTACTGCACCCAAGATAAGACATTCGCTCATAAAATTAGCAATTTGTTTTTTAGGAAAATTAATCACGGCTACAACTTGCTTACCTAAAAGGTCTTCCTTAGTGTATAAATTGGTGATTTGCGCAGAAGATTTTTTAACCCCTAGTTCACTACCAAAATCAATTTTCATCTGATAAGCAGGATTTCGAGCTTCGGCGAAATCGGCCACCTCGACAATGGTACCCACCCGCATATCAATTTTGGAAAAATCTGCCCAGCTTACAGTGTCATTCATTTTATCTATATCAATTATTTTATAATATAGTGCCCAATTTAAAAATAGCGAATCGGATTACAAAGATTTGATTAATTACTTTTAACTTTAGTTTCAATTTAATTGTATATGTCATGGCCAATACTCCAAGTAATATGTTGCCTCTGGGCACAAAAGCCCCATCGTTCGAATTATTGGATACGGTTTCTGATAAAACCCTTTCACTTGATTTATCAAAAGGTAAAACGGGTACTGTCATCATGTTCATCTGCAACCATTGCCCATTTGTAATTCACGTAAACCCAGAAATTACAAAAATGGCTAAAGCGTATCAAAAAAAGGGAATTGCATTTATCGCCATTTCAAGTAATGACGTTGTCAATTATCCACAGGATGCACCGCATTTAATGAAGAAAATAGCTCAAGAAGCAAATTACTCTTTTCCGTATCTCTATGATAAGACCCAGGAAGTGGCAAAGGCCTTTGATGCTGCTTGTACTCCTGATTTTTATCTATTCGATCAAAGTCTTAGGCTTGTCTACAGGGGCCAGTTGGATGACTCAAGACCAGGTAATGGAATTCCTCTTTCAGGAATGGATTTGAGAAATGCCATTGAAGCCCTTCTAGATGGCAACGAAATCAACCCGCTTCAGAAGCCAAGCATTGGTTGTAACATTAAATGGGCTACCCCTTGACATAAAAGCCATAACCTAATGAAGATAAATAAAAATGAAGCTTTGGCCCAGCTCTCGATAATTGAATCCCCATTCAAAACCTTCTTTGAACATGGCACCTTAACGGTTGAAGTTTACAAACCTGAAAAAGTCGATTTGCAACAACCACATACACGTGACGAGGTTTATATAATTATCGCTGGAAGTGGTGAATTCTTAAACCATGGGAAGCGAACAACATTCAGAGAAGGTGACTTCTTATTTGTAGCTGCTGGTATTGAACACCGATTTGAAAATTTTACCGATGATTTCGCTACATGGGTCATTTTTTATGGGCCAGAAGGAGGTGAAAAGGAGTGAACTTTAAATCTGTGTTCTAATTATTTCACCATCCTTTACGCCTAAGCAATCCTTGAATATGTGCACAATGATGCTGACTGTGCCAAGCATACTTTCCAATATTCTCCTTTACGGTCACTTTAATATTGCCATCTGGGTGTACATAGCATTTATTTAAATCTTCAGATGATAACCCTCGCAACAAAAAAACGATTTTGGCATGTAATGCTTTTAAATAAGACAATGAGAGTTCTATGGGTGCTGTTTTTGCATCGAATAAACTACTCCATTTTTTTTCCTCATAAGCCTTGATCAATGGCTCATGTTCGGTCAATGCCCACTTAAAACGGGTATAACTATGATGATGACTATCAGCAATATGATGTACCAATTGCCTTACCGTCCAACCTCCTGGACGATAGGGTGTTTCTAATTGTTCATCTGATAAATGCGCTACTAAGTGTTCCAAAGTTGTTGGCAACTCCTCTAAAATCCTTATCCAATCTGAAACTATCCCGTGCGTTACTTGTGCCGGATACTCAAACTGCCCGATGGGATATTGCAATTTTAAAATGTCGCTATTTTCCATAGCCTAAAAATAGAAAATTTAATACAGTTTTAACCTTCTATAGCTAACCTGTGATTTTATAATCCATTAATTTTATTCTTTTCTGATTAACAATTTAAAAACATAGAAATGGCAACAATTAGATTGGGAGACAAAGCCCCAGACTTTACCGCGGACAGTTCAATGGGAACAATTAATTTATATGATTATTTAGGGGATAGTTGGGGAATTCTTTTCTCACATCCTGCAGATTTTACACCAGTATGTACAACAGAACTTGGTACAGCTGCTAAATTCAAGGGTGAATTTGACAAACGCAATGTGAAAATGTTGGCTTTGAGTGTAGATGGTGTCGAATCCCATAAAGAGTGGATCAAAGACATCAATGAAATACAGCACACCACAGTGAACTTTCCAATTATAGCCGATGAGGACAAGAAAGTTTCTGACCTATATGATATGATCCACCCGAAAGCTGATAGCAACTTCACTGTACGTTCAGTTTTTATTATTGCGCCAGATAAGACCGTAAAATTAACACTTACGTATCCGGCCTCTACAGGGCGTAATTTTTATGAGCTATTGAGGGTTGTGGATTCATTGCAATTAACTGCCTATCATAAAGTGGCCACTCCTGCAAATTGGGAGCACGGCCAAGATGTTGTTGTTAGCCCAGCCATACCAACAAAAGAAGCTAGAGAGATGTTCAAAAAAGGAGTTGAAGAAATTAGGCCCTACTTAAGAATGACACCAGATCCAACAGCCTAATTATTTTAATTTATAAAAAACCATGCTACGGTAGGCAAATTTTATTTACGGATTTATAGTCTTAACCTAAATATAACTTTCAAAAAATAACACAATTAAATTTTTTACGCTACATTTGCGCATTAATTAATTTTTAATATTTTTATTATGAGTAAAGGAACAGTTAAATTCTTCAATGATTCCAAAGGATATGGTTTCATCACTGAAGATGGTTCGAACGAAGATCATTTTGTACACATTTCAGGCTTAATCGACGAAGTTCGTGAAGGTGATGTTGTGGAATTTGAACTACAACAAGGTAAAAAAGGATTGAACGCCGTTAATGTGAAGGTAGTTGACTAGGTAACGATTTTAACTTTTTTATATAAACCCCCAATAATATTATTGGGGGTTTTTTATTTGAGGTAAATTCCTACTTTAGATTATTTTTTATATTTTTGTTTAACGTTTGGCGCAACCTTTGGACATTTTTACACTCTTAAGTTAAACAGAACACATTCCCCTTTTTACGAGTAACTAATCAAACTATGCTAACTTTTTTAACCATATTGTTTTCGCTTCTTATTATAAATATTGTGCTCTTGGTTTTGAGTACGGGTGGCGCAAAAAACTAAGGATAAACACTGGATTTATGATTTCTAGGTAGGGTATAACGGTTATGAACTGTTATATAAACAAAGTAAACCCTTAATCTATTCAGTTATGCCTTCATTTCTTACCATATTACTTTCCCTAGTATTGATCAACATAATTTTATTCATTACGAGTTTAGGGCAACAAACTAAAAAATAGCGATGCTGAAACCAAACAAAAAGCCCCAGCATATTGCCAGGGCTAATTATTTATGGTCTACAGTACTAAATTTATTTGACATCCATCAATTCAACATCGAAAATCAAGGTTGCATCTGGCGGAATTACGCCTCCAGCACCCGCACTGCCATATGCCAAATTCGATGGTATTACAAAGCGAGCCTTGTCACCAACTTGTAGCAGGGAGATACCTTCATCCCATCCTGGGATTACCTGCCCAATCCCCAATTGAAAATCAATGGGTTCATTTCTTTTATATGAAGAATCAAAAACCTGACCGTTGAGTAGGGAACCTTCATAATGCACGGAAACTGTTTGACCAGCTTCAGCTTTGGGGCCATTACCCTTTTGAATTTTTTTATATCGCAGTCCACTTTCGGTTTCATCGAAACCCGCCGCAACCTTGTCCAATTCCTTGGCTTGTCTGCCCTTTTCTTCAGCCAATCGAGATACACCCGAACTTTTAAACGTTTCAAAAGCAATTACAGCGTCCCATTTTTTTGCAGCATCGCCTACCCTTATTATCTCCAAACTTTCTATTTTGTCTCCTTGGGCAATGGCATCAACCACTTCTTGACCCTCTGATACGCGCCCAAAAACCGTGTGCTTATTATCTAACCAAGGTGTGGCGATATGGGTTATGAAAAATTGGCTTCCGTTGGTTCCTGGACCTGCATTTGCCATTGATAAGACCCCCGGTCCGTCATGTGTCAAATCAACATGAAACTCATCATCGAATTTATATCCGGCATCCCCAGTACCAGTGCCTAAAGGGCACCCACCTTGCACCATGAAATCAGGTATTACTCTATGGAATTTTAAACCATCGTAATAAGGCTCACCGGCAGCTTTGGCTTTATTTTCAAGCTTACCTTCAGCCAATGCAACAAAGTTACCGACTGTTCCTGGGGTTTTATCGTGTGTAAGTTTTACAAGTATTTCTCCTTTTGTAGTATTGAATTTTGCGTAGATTCCGTCTTGCATTTTGTGCTATTTTTAATGAGCGGCAAAGATAAGGAATTTAGTTCTGAGTTTAGAATCCAGTATGTACAAAAAAAGGAGACATTGTATTAGACGAAATATTCAACCATATTCCATAGTAAGCGTTATCCTTTAATTTTTGGTGATTTTACAATACCATACTTATCAAATAGATAGATCAAACTGGTCATTGTAGCTGCCCCTAGTTCCAATTCTCTTTTGTTCACATGCTCGAACGTATCATTTTCTGCATGATGATGGTCAAAATAGCGTTGTGAGTCTGGACGTAGGCCTGCCAAGACCATTCCATCATTTTTAAGTGGTCCAATATCGGCACCGCTGCCACCACGCACAAACATATGGATAAGATATGGCTCAAAAAGTTTCTTCCAATTTTGTACTTGTTCAAAATTAGCATCCGAGCAATCAAAAGAAAAACCACGTGGCGTAAATCCGCCGGCATCACTTTCCAAAGCAAAGACATGATCTTCATTCTTGCTTTTGGCAACTTCGGCATATTTAGTACCCCCTCGGAGTCCATTTTCCTCATTCATAAACAACACCACTCTAATGGTACGTTGTGGTCTGTACCCACTTTCTTTTAAAAGTCTAAGTACATCCATACTCTGAACACAACCTGCACCGTCGTCATGTGATCCATCTCCTAAGTCCCAAGAATCAAGATGCCCACCAACGATCATAATCTCATTAGGGTATTTACTCCCTCTAATTTCTCCAATTACATTGAAAGATTCAACATCATCAAACAGTTTGCAATTTTGCTTAAAGTAGAATTTGGTGTTTGGACTCAATTTTAATGTAGTGCTCAATAGCTCTGCTCCATTTGTGCTTATTGCGGCGGCTGGTATACGTTCCGATAGCGCAATTTCTCCATAACTCATTGCACCTGTATGTGGTAAATCGTCCAATCTCAAATTCATTGAGCGAACAATTACACCCACAGCCCCAAACTTTGATGCTTCGGCCGCTCCGGCATAACGCTGATCCACACAACCCGAATATGATTGGAAGGTACTTATCAAGGTTGGATCCATTGGCTTATTATAAAAAACAATTTTGCCAGCAATTTTTTCCTTTCCGAGTGTTTCCAATTGCTCAATTCCGCTAACCTCAATTATATTTGCTTTAATTCCGTTCAAGGGTGTCGCAACAGAACCACCCAATGCACAAATGGGCACATCGCTGGTTATCCCAGGTGCAGTTTCCAAATATGCAAATTCAGGAGTGCCACGCACCCATTTTGGTACCATGACAGGTTGCAACCAAACCCGATCAATACCCAATGAATCCATTTGGATTTTTGTATACTCTACAGCTTTTTGGGCCTGAACAGATCCTGACAATCTACCTCCTATTTGATTTGATAAATAATTAAGCCAATCATAGGCTTTACCCTTGGTCAAGGCAGCATCGTATATTGCTTTTATTTGTTTTTCATCATTGGATTGTGATAATCCATACCAAGTTGTCAATAAGATTAGTAGGGTAAATTTTGTAAACCTCATTCGTTTTCTAATTCCTGTTTATAGCTTTCTAAATTAGCCTTTATTTTATCATCAAGTTCAGGTTCTACGATATCTTTGTATTTTTTTAACTCTTCAAGCAATATTTGGGCAACAATAACCCTGGCCCCATTTTTATTATCTGCAGGTACAACATACCATGGTGCATGTTCCTTAGTGGTATTCTTTATCGCCTCTTGATAACACTGCTGATATTTGTCCCACAACTTGCGTTCCTTTAAATCCCCTGGAGAGAACTTCCAGTGCTTTTGTTTCAATCGTAATCTTCTAAGCAACCGCTGTCTTTGTTCCTCTTTGGAAAGATGTAAAAAGAACTTGAAGATAATAGTCCCATTTTCAGCAAGGTGTTTTTCAAAATTTTTTATTTGTTCAAAACGAGCATCCCAAAAAATTTGGTCAATATCTGCAACCTCATGAATACCAGGTATGTTCTCTCCTAAAATATATTCAGGATGTACCCGGGTAACCAAAACATTTTCATAATGGGTGCGATTAAAAATTCCGAACTTTCCTTTTGCTGGCAGGGCTATATAATGTCTCCATATATAATCATGTTTCAACTCCAACTCGGTTGGGACCTTAAAACTATGAACTACAACACCTCGAACATTAAAATCCTTGAATACCTCGCGTATCAAGCTATCCTTGCCAGAAGTATCCATGCCTTGCAAGCAAACCAAAACACTATATTTAGCATGGGCATATAGCGTATCTTGAAAATCTCCCAAATCTTCTCGGATTTTTTCAAGATCTTTTTTTAATTCCTTTTCAGTAAGACCAAAATCCTCAAAAGTTGATGTCTTTCCGAGATTTATGCTAGTATCTGCCTTATATGACGCAATATCTATGTTTTTCATGCCTTGAATATAAAATAATTTTATCGTTGAATAGCAGGATATGTTAAAAAATATGTCCGTTTAACTACGCTATTCCCCACTTCATCCAATATACGGGAAAGCACTTGCGTTCTGTCGAATAAAATGGGTTTGAAGGCCTCCTATGAGTAACTTTACCAAGTATTATTCCCAAATTTTACATCAAACGAAATAGCTACATTATGAAGTACTATTACTCAATAGTTATAGTTTTATTGGTTCTCTTGTTTTCTTCCTTCAAGGTAGATAAGGCGTGTGAATACGCTGGCTCCAACATTAATTACGTTAAAACCCAGACCGAAAAAGCCATAGCTGTCGACGACATTAATAAGGCACGGTATTTTGCATATAAAGCGTTGAACGCCATTGAAAAATCTAAAAGTCAATTAAAGGAGTGTGGTTGTGAATATGCCGCCGAAAGCATTGCTGAAGGACTTTCAAATCTAAAATTAGCTACAATAGCAACTTCTTTGAACAGCACTCGCATATTATTGAAGAGAGCTTTGGAAAATACTTTGGGCGGACTTGAATCCCTTGAAGAACACGAATTACACAATAGCAAATACGGTAGTAATCTATTGGCTATGAATACGATAGTTGCCAAAAAGGAGAAGACTTCAATGAGGAAACCTGGTAAAATAGAATTCGAGAGAAAAATTGATCTTGCTTTAGAAAAATACAGGGAATCCTTAAATAAAATTGTCAATACGGTTGATTGTAAAGAGGCAAGGGCCTTTGCAGAAAATATCTACTCACATTGTGAGCAACAATTATTATTACCCAATCTTTCTGAAGGTAAAAAATACTATAATCTAAAAACCAAGGATATTACAGCTGCAGCATTGCAAAAACTTAACGACTGCAAATAGCAAAAGGCTATTTGCTGGCAAAGAGTTTTACGTCTTCTTCGGTTACTTCTTGTCCTCCAAGGATAATAAGTCGTTCCACAACGTTTCTTAACTCACGGATATTGCCGGTCCAATCATAGCCTTTCAATAGTTTTATAGCACTTTTGGAAAACTCTTTTGGGGCTATTCCCTGTTCACCTGCGATCTTACTGGCAAAATGATTGATCAATAAAGGAATATCATCCCTCCTATCATTTAAAGCTGGCACTTTTACTAATATCACTGCTAGGCGATGATACAAATCTTCCCTGAACTTATTTTCCTTTATTTCTTTGGCTAGATCCTTATTGGTAGCCGCTATTACCCTTACATCAACCTTAATGTCCTTATCAGATCCAACCCTTGATATTTTATTCTCCTGTAAAGCCCTAAGTACCTTGGCCTGGGCCGAAAGGCTCATATCACCAATTTCATCTAAAAATATGGTGCCCTTATTCGCCGTTTCAAATTTACCCGCCCTATCTTTTACGGCAGAAGTAAACGCACCTCTGACATGGCCAAACAGCTCACTCTCAATTAATTCAGAAGGTATGGCTGCACAATTGACTTCAATAAAAGGAGCAGAGCTTCGTGGGCTTTTTTCATGTATCCAGTGGGCAACCAATTCCTTTCCTGTACCGTTAGCCCCGGTAACAAGCACACGGGCATCAGTCGGAGCCACTTTTTCAATGATATCCTTGATAGCATTGATTTCCTTGCTCTCGCCGATCATTTCATAATTCTTGCTGACCTTTTTCTTCAAGATCTTATTCTCTACGACCAACTCTTTTCGGTCCAAGGCATTACGAACGGTTGTTAAAAGACGATTTAAGTCCGGTGGTTTTGATATGTAATCAAATGCCCCCAAACGCATGGTGTTTACTGCGGTGTCCAAGTCACCATGCCCAGAGATCATTATAAATGGAATTTCGGGTTTTATCTTTCGAGCAGCTTCAAGAACCTCAACACCATCCATTTTTGGCATTTTTATGTCACATAATACCAAATCATAGTCGTTGTTCTTAATGGCTTCCATTCCTCGAAGACCATCTTCGGCCTCTTCTACTTGATAAGAATCACTCTCTTCAGAAAGTATCTTTACCAACACCCTACGAATGGCCGATTCATCCTCTACTACCAAAATTCTTGACATATTCCAATTTTTTAAATTCCTATTCTAAACCCTGTCCTAAAATAAAAACTAGGCTCATCATTTAATGTAAAAATATCATTTCTATCCTTATCACGTAACACTCCATCTTGAAACAAAGTATGGCCGGCATAACCGTAGAACGACATATTTTTAGTTATGTTATATTGATACCCAATTGTAATCAGTGCTGCTGATGATGATATTGATGAAGCAAAACCCGTATTGGGAAGGATAATATTATTTTGAAGATTCACAAAATAGCCATCCAAGATAAACTCGGTCTGAATCATTTGGTTTTTTTTCAAATGATACTTAAGACCCGTTTTAGGTACTCCCACGACATACGTCCATTTAGGATGGAATTTCTTTTCATAATAAACAATGGGTAACGGAATTCGCAAGGCGACCGTTGAATTGTAAGCGATCCCCAAAACCAGTCGCATTGGTTTATCAATATTTTGTTTGTCCTTAAAAGCGCCAATGGTAACATTGACTGAAACATCACCATTCTCGATACTATTGGTTAAGGTAGATGATAGCCTTGGTGTCGTAACACCTATGAATCGCCAATCCTCATTATGCTTGTAAACATAAGCCAGATTCAGATCCAACACATGAAGATTCTTTAATTCTTCCTGATCAAAGGGAGTGTTGTCCCCCATATCATATGCCAAATAATTATACTCCGCCCCAATGATAATATTATCTGATTCTCTAACCTTTAGCGGGACATTGGCAACCAATTTAAATCGCGAAAGTTCAGCATCGGCCTTATTTTTAGGCATCAACATATATTCTAACCTAAAGATATCAGGGGATTGGGCAACAACACTCCCTGTGAAAAAGACATAAAAAAGTATACTAATAATTACTTTAGCCCGATTGATAAGCATACCTATCATTGGTTCTTGATATGTTGAAATAAATAAATATCTCTTTGATAAAAAGGTGTTGGTACTTTGTGCTCCCTATACATAGCATCAATCCTGTAATGAACTACACTTTTTATTTTAGGGTATACAAAACTGCCTCCTATAAAGGCAATAGTGATAATTAATAGTAATTCCACTGTACTGTCTACGGCCTTATTTCCCGCTCGAATATGATTGCCCAAATTTAGAAACTCCTTAATCGAATGCCAGCTATCCTTCTCTATAATGCCTGTTAATTTATTGGACTCATCCTGACTCATGATCAATATTTTATCCATTTATATAATTCTTTATAGCTAGGTTTTTTACCATACATGAGTATACCTACCCTATAGATTTTGGCAGCTAACCAAACAATCCCAATAAATGTTATAATCAATAACAAAATTGAAGTAACTACTTCCCATATAGGTACACCACCTTCACCAATTCCTCCTGGTAAACGCATAAGCATTACGATAGGGGATGTCAACGGGAAAAGTGAAAATCCTACGGCTATAGGCCCGTGTGGATTACTGAAAACGGAAAAGAAACCAACATAAATTGCCAACATCAAAGGCAAAATAATTGGGAATATAAATTGTTGTGTATCGGTCTCATTATCCACAGCAGCACCAATAGCGGCATATATTGAGCTATAAATCAGATATCCGAGAATAAAGTAAATCAAAAAGAAGCAGATGAGCATAAACCAAGGTATTTTATAAAGTTCCTGTGCATACGCTTGCATGGTCTCATTAGGTGATGGCACTGGTGACGCCATACTTCCCGTTATACCCGATGTAATTTCAGCACCACCATTCAAGGCTGCAGGATCTATATCAAAAAACGAAAATGCTACAAACAAAAGCAATGTTGCCGATACGATCCAGATAGCAAACTGTGTCACACCGGCCAAGGATGTCCCTATTATTTTGCCCATCATCAATTGAAATGGCTTTACGGAAGATATGATCACTTCAATTATTCTGCTGGTTTTCTCCTCAATAACACTTCGCATTACAAAACCACCATAAATAATAATAAACATCATAATGAGGTATCCAAATCCTCCACCAATAATCGCTTTGATTTCATTGATTCCTTTAAGGTTTTGTTGCCCTTCGAATGTTTCAGTGTTTATTTCATATTTTGTATCCATTGAGGCATATTCCTTGGTAGAAACCCCTAAATCCTGTAATCTTCTTTCTCTTAACCTATCTTGAAAGATATCTTCCAACTTTTCAACGACCATAGTACTTGGAGCCTCTTTTGTATAGAAAAATGAATGCTTGGCAACTTTTTCAAGTTCAGTTTCGTCTGGAATATGCAATAACCCATAATACCCGACTTTTGCTGTTGAATCCTTTGCAGCCTGTAATGTGATATTCTTAAACTGAACATAAGAGGTACTCTCTGTAGTATTAAAATCATTAGAGAAGTAGTTGCTCTCATTGAACACCCCTATAATTCGCTTTTCATTATCGTTTATCTTGGTCAAATATGCTATCAACACCACCATCCCTACCATCAAAATTGGACTTAGGAAAGTCATGATAACAAACGACTTGTTGCGAACTTTGGCCAAATACTCCCTCTTGATTATGAGTGGTAATTTATTCATTTGCATCTTTACTTTGAACGGTTTGAATAAATATTTCATTGGCTGAAGGAATCCTCTCAACAAACTCATTGACATTGGCCCTGTTAGCTAAAAAAGCCAACATTGCTCCAGAATCATTGGTTGGTAATTGCACCGTAAAATCCAGTTGATTATCCAATGGGTTGATATGGGATGATGTTAGGTTGAATTTATCTTTTAACTCCTTTAAAAGTCCCTCTGCATTTTCAACCTCTAAGCCCACTTTGAACATATTGTTCTTATAAGCCTTTTTTATATCAGATAATTTACCATCAAGAATTTTTTCAGATTGATGAATCAATGCAATGTATTCGCATAACTCCTCAACTGATTCCATACGATGGGTTGAAAAAATTATTGATGTACCATTCTCTTTTAAATTAAGTATTTCATCCTTGATGATATTCGCATTAATCGGGTCAAATCCGCTAAAAGGTTCATCAAAAATGAGCAATTTGGGTTCATGCAGAATGGTTACTATAAATTGAATTTTCTGAGCCATACCTTTCGATAGTTCCTGTACTTTTTTATTCCACCAATCACCTATTTCAAATTTTTGGAACCAATACTGTAATCGTTTTTTGGCTTCAGATTTACTCAAGCCTTTTAACTGGGCTAAATACAAGACTTGCTCGCCAACTTTCATACTCTTATACAATCCTCTTTCCTCTGGTAAGTACCCAATCATGGAAATATGATGTGGTTTCAAAAGTTCTCCATCAAAATACACCTCTCCCATATCTGGATATGTAATTTGATTGATAATACGGATTAAAGTAGTCTTGCCAGCTCCATTAGGACCCAAGAGCCCATAAATACTGTTTTTGGGGATTTCCAAGGAAACTTTATTAAGCACTGTGTGTTCCCCAAATTGTTTGGTAACCTCTTTAGTAACCAAAATGTTGTTCATGAAAGCAATTTTGCCAAAGATATAGAATTGCTTTAAACTAAGAACCCCTAAAAAA
>CBDUKE010000043.1:0-24532 GCA_965367725.1 uncultured Maribacter sp.
TACACCCCGAAATGGTCATCTATAAAACGTTTTGCTCCTCTTTTCTTTATTCGTCGCTCCAAAACAATTGCTTCGGATCGCGATAATACTTCAATTTGCAAAACCAATTCCCAAGGAGCCCCACTCTTGGTAGAGGGAACAAATCCAAGGTTATGTCTTTTCAATCTTTTGTCGATATCCGCAGTCTGACCTACATAATATCTTGAACGTTTCTCGCTATATAAAATATAAACGAACATTTAATCTCTTTTTTGGGTGGTCACGCCTGATGCGTGACGACCTTCCCGCCATGGCGGGACGCGATAACAATGCCTTTGGCTTTGCAAGCCGGGCGAGACCTGCCACGCTACAAGCGTGGTACACCCCGAAATGGTTATCAAAATATATTCTGTCTTCTCTCGCAGAATTTAGCGGAGAGACAGGGATTCGAACCCTGGGTACCCTTGTTAGGGTACGACGATTTAGCAAACCGCTCCTTTCGGCCACTCAGGCACCTCTCCTAAATATTTTTCAATGAACTAGCATTCTAAAATGCGGTTGCAAATGTACTTTATACTATTCGAGAACGCAACAATTTTTTTTAAAATTTTTAAAAATAATACTTGCTAAAATTTAAGTCCGACTCTTTTAATGAACAGGGCTTGAAAATCAACAATTTAGGATGTATCGATTTTAAAAACCAACCTTTACACTTCCAATCTTACCTTTCTCTGTAACAGCACATGCTTTTAGCTCTAACCGATCATACTCAATTGGTGTACTGAAACGAAAAGTAGCCTCTCCGTTTTCATCGGTCTTGATTTTGGGATCCCAAAATAATGTGGTTACCCTGTTTTTATACTTTTTTGGTCTTTTCATCACTTTGTGGACATAGCTGTCAAAAGTGGGCGACTCAAAATAACCCTGAAAATTCAATTGTCCCTCTTTTCTATTTACATAATCCATACCTGCCCCACTTCTAGTATAAATAACAATTGCGCCTCCTGAGGATCTTGAACCGTAAATAGCCGCCTGAGGCCCATAAAGAATCTCTATGCGTTCAACATCGACATAACTAATCGCATTCATAATATCTAATAAACCTGAAGGCTGCATCAATGGCATACCATCCAACACCCATAAAATGGAGCCCATACCAGCTGCTTTAGGAAGAATTACCTGAGGCCTCAGCGTACCTAATCCTATGACCTGTACACCTGGTATCCCCAAAAACAATTGAGGAATCGTCATAGGTCTTTTTACATCCTGAAACTTAACTCTTGTTGACCCTATCCCATATACCGAGGGCATGGTCTTCTTTTCTTGAAATTTCTTTTGCAAAACCTCTACTTCTTCCAATGCAATTACTTTGTCCCTATCAATAGGTTGCCATGGCGATGTCTTAACTATTTTTCCTTTCTTCCTAGCATTAAAATCCAATTCAGAGACTGATGTACGATCTGTATCAAAACTCTCTTGAAAGGGAATTATTTTAACCAAGCGTGATGCAGCCTCGTCACCAACGGTTCTAAAAACAAGTTCTGTTTCGCCAACTATTTGTAGGTTTTCCAATCGTATTCTTCCAGATGAATCTGTTTTAAATTCTTGTGCAATCACATCTGCGTCTGAAGCACCCAACATCTGTATTTTGGTATTCTTTAAAAGCTTATTGTCCAAATTGTAAGCGTATCCGTATAATTCCAATCCTTGTTGAAAAGGGTATTTAATTTTGTTCGGAACTGACTGGGAAATCATGTCATTATCACCACTTACCTGGGTTAATAGCCCTAAATCAGTCAAATACCGCTCGTTTCTTTTTAAATGGTTATTACTATCATCAATAATGCTTTTATCTCTTTGCCAATTAAAGTCAATCATTTCGTGTGTTTCCTGTAATCCAGTATTGCCATCCAAATTCGTAGCGCTTAATGAGACTTCCGTAGAGACAGGTTTGCCTTTAGCATCAGTGACCCGGACTTTAAAGACGAGTTCATCATTTATGGCATCTTGATCCAATTGAAAGATGTTGAACTTCAAATCATTATTTTTTTCAATGGACACTGGTCTATTTGCCCATAGTTTACCTTCTTCATCAATTAATGAAATGGTCATTACTCCAAACGGAATGCCTTGCTTAGGCACATTAACCGCAATTGAAGATTCTTGGAATTCAAGCTCCTTATTAATATAAGTTACACCACTCATTTCCCCTTTTAACCAAACCTTGGAATTTTTGAATTCCGACGTTGCTTGAATTCGAATACGCAATGCAGAACGATCTAGATTATTCACATTTAATACATATCCGCTAGCTAAAGAGGCAGGTAAGGGATAAGAAATCCCTTCGTTGGTTTTTAGCGAATAGTGCTCATGGGGAGCTGGAGTAAAAATGGCGGACATCACTTGCGGACCATAGGCACTTGCCAAAGCCACTGTATTGTTTTTACTATCGACAATTTCGCCATACATACTATCAGATTCACCAACCTTAGTAGGTATTTTGATTAAGAGTCTATTGCTCAAGCCAGCTATAAGATGACCCCCTTCTGGATGAAAAGAAACTGAAAAAGGGTCGGTTGATTCTTTATCCTTAAATGCTACAGTCTCAGTTGAACCATATTGCAGTTCTTTCATGTAGTAAAATGGTTCGCCATAGTTTTGCATCCACCTCGTATAAGCACGCAGCATGTAAGTGCCATTATCCAGTTTTTCAGGAACGGCAAGGGCACCTTCGGACATGCCATCCTCAATTTTATGGTATTGTGAGGCAACTATTTGCTTTTCTTTATTCGTCAATTCTATCTTTAACACCTTACTCAAGGTAGCTCGAACCCTATTAGGGCCAGTTAAAATATATGCCTTGAAAAAAAGCGGGGTGTCTTCTGTTAATTCTGATCTATCAACATGTAATATTACGCGCTCTTGCCAAGTAATCAATGAATCCAGCTCCCCGGTCTTCAATGAAAAAGAGTCATCAAGATTAAAAGAGCGTTCTAAATCCATTTGACTTGGACCCCCATATTGCCCAAAGCAAAATGTAATAGTTAATAACAAACTCAAAAACAAAACAAGGTTAAATGTCTTTTTTGATTTCATAATAGGCGGTTATTGGTAAATGAATATATGCGTTTCTTACATTAAAAATTATTCCGTTTTGATGAAGACTAACAGTTAATTGCCATTATTAAAACATCCTACAAATCACAATTACGATTGGTTTTTTGGGGCTATTCAGGATATTCTACCCTTAAGTGATATATATTGGTAAGTTTTTGTTTAAAGATTTTCTTGATGGTTTCAATTTCCCTAAAAGTAATATTGGCATTCAAGAATTGATTGGCACTCATCTGCCCTCCTATTATCTTTTCCACAAATTCATCGATGATCATAAAGGTGGGGTTTTTGAGGCTTTTAGAAGCTGCCTCCACTGAATCGGCCATCATAAGAATTGCGGTTTCTTTGGAAAATGGTATGGGGCCTGGATATCTAAATGCTGCCTCTTCAAATTCTTCGCCGGATTCTTGCTGTTTCTTGAAAAAATAAAAGACCAAAGTTGTACCATGGTGTGATCTGATAAAATCTATAACCCGATCGGGTAAATTATTTTTCCTGGCGATTTCGATTCCTTCAATAACATGGTTTATAATGATCTTTGCACTATCTATGGGCTTAAGATCATCATGTGGATTCACATTCGTAATCTGGTTTTCTGTAAAATAGTTTGGATTGCCCAATTTACCTATATCGTGATATAATGCTCCTACCCGAACCAACATAGCATTGGCCCCTATTTCATTTGCTGCGGCTTCAGCCAAATTCGCTACTTGTAAGGAGTGATTAAACGTTCCTGCTGCTTTGTTCGAAAGTTCTTTGAGTAACTTGGAGTTTGTATCTGAAAGTTCCAATAAGGAAACATCGGAAACCAACCCAAAAATCTTTTCATAAACATATATCAATGGTTGTACAAAAAGTGTGATCATACCATTCAGTAAAAACAACCCTAAGGTCAACCAAACGATATTGTCCAGATTTCCCTCATGAATAATATGAAAGGCCAAATAACCAACCATATAGATCAATGTAATCTGACCAACCGATATAAACAGATTTGCTCTTTTATAAAGCTCTGAAACGGTAAGAATTGTTACAATACCTGCGATAATCTGTATAAAAATGTACTCAAAACTATTGGGGACTACAAAACCCAATATCAAGACCGTAAGCACATGTACGAACAACCCTAGTCTCGCATCAAAAAAAGTTTTGAGTATTAAGGGAAGAATACATAAGGGAACAACAAACACATAGGCCTCATTATATTTTACAACCAAGGTGGTTATAAAAACCATTAGTAAAATATTGATGAAAATAAAAGTGACCTTGGTGCCATTTTGAAAAATTTCTGGTCTATACTTTTTAAGGAATAGAAAGAGCATCATAAGTACAAGGGCAACTAAAACGGTATAGCCAGATAAAATAAAATAATAATTATTCGAGGCCCAAAGTTCAGATTCAAACTCATCTTTCAAGGATTCCAGAATCTTATAATTTTCCGATTCTACAACCTCACCTTTAGCAATAATGAGTATCCCCTCATCAATCGTCCCCCGAGTTAATGAAATTTTTGAAAGTTCGTCATCCAAGGCTTTTTCTGAAAGATTAGTATCATAGACCACATTTGGCTTAACCAGATTAAAGAAAAGTGACTGAAAGGATGTATTGAAACCACTCAATCGTCTTTCCCTTAAAACACTTTCTATAACACGCTCTACATCTTGCATCCGATACAAATCATCATAACTGATTTGATCTGCTTCATTCTGCTTTATAAGATAAACCTGTTTACCTATTTCATTTTGATTTGATTTAAGTAGAATTCCATTTTTATAAATTCTTTCCAGAATTTCCGCTCCAGCTTTTTTTAAGGCTGAAAATTGGGGCAGACTAATTTGGTCTTTATTGAAAGCTTCTAAAAATTTAGAATCGAATTCCTCAAAAACATCCGCAGATATATCATCATCATAGCGATAATAATTGAATAGGGCATCAGTGACCTTTTGTCTTTCAGCAGCAATATCCTCGGCAGATTTCTTAACAGAAAAGTCAAAAGGTGCGTAAAGGTTTTCGTATTGCCAAGGTTTCCCTTTTTGAAATTCATACTTGAATTTACCTCCTTTAGGAAAGAAGAAAACAATACAAAAAATAGATACAGCGTAGAGGAAGTATTTATAAATAAGGGATTGGTTTTTGTACAGCTTTTCCAAAGAGTATGTATCTAATTCATATCTATCTTCAAAAATAGAAAATATAATAGACCTTTTGCCGTAACATTCATTTTGATTGCACTTTAATTTATTAATTTCGCAACATCAAATATATATGATTATGAAAGATGTTGTTATAGTTTCAGCAGTTAGAACGCCCATAGGAAGTTTTATGGGTTCACTTTCAACAATTCCTGCCCCAAAATTGGGTGCGACAGCTATTAAGGGCGCTCTGGATAAGATTAATCTGGACCCTAAGCTTGTAGATGAAGTCTTAATGGGCAATGTTGTTCAAGCAGGTACCGGTCAGGCTCCTGCAAGACAAGCTGCCATTTTTGCAGGAATCCCTAACACTGTTCCCTGCACCACAATTAACAAGGTTTGTGCTTCAGGAATGAAAGCCGTAATGCAGGCTGCCCAAGCAATTGCCTTGGGTGATATCTCAATCGCCGTTGCCGGAGGCATGGAAAATATGAGTCTTATCCCCCATTACCTGTACATGAGAATTGGTCAAAAATTTGGACCTACCTCTTTGATGGACGGTATGCAAAAAGATGGCCTTGTAGATGTCTATGATCAAAATGCGATGGGCGTCTGCGCAGATGCCTGTGCTGTTGAACATAATTTTAGTAGGGAAGATCAAGATAATTTTGCCATACAATCGTACCAAAGATCTGCGGATGCTTGGAGCAAAGGTAAATTTGCCAATGAAATAGTACCGGTAGAAGTCCCACAGCGAAGAGGAGAACCAATCCTAGTTTCTGAAGATGAGGAATTCAAGAACGTGAAAATTGAAAAAATACCCGCTTTACGCCCTGCATTTACCAAAGAGGGAACAGTTACAGCGGCCAATGCCTCAACAATCAATGATGGTGCTGCGGCCTTAATATTGATGAGTGCCGAAAAAGCGAAGGAATTAAATCTTAAGCCCCTGGCCACAATTAAAGGGTATGCCGATGCAGCGCACGAACCTGAATGGTTTACCACAGCACCAGCAAAAGCATTGCCCAAAGCGCTTGATAAAGCAGGAATATCTATTAATGATGTGGATTATTTTGAATTTAACGAAGCATTCTCGGTAGTTGGTCTCGCCAATATGAAATTACTTGGATTAAATGACACCAACGTAAATGTACATGGTGGAGCGGTATCTTTAGGCCATCCCCTTGGTTGTTCAGGTGCCCGAATTATAATAACCCTGCTGAATGTTTTAGAACAGCAGGACGCGAAAATTGGCGCTGCAGCAATTTGCAATGGGGGCGGTGGAGCTTCTGCCATTATTCTGGATAGAAACTAATGTAGCTTTATTTACTCTATGCAATACGGTATTTGCCAATTAAGCATTGTTCCTATTAGATCTAGCGCAGATGAAACTGCTGAAATGATCTCACAGTTATTATACGGGGAACATTTCAAAGTGTTGGAGCAACTTAAAAATTGGAGTAAAATCCGTACCGCTTTTGACAAATGTGAAGGCTGGGTGCAAAATCTGCAGATCATCTTAATCGATGAAAACGAGTATGCCCTATTAAATACTGATGATTCTCCTGAACATACCATAGATTTGGTGTCCTTTGTTGAACTGGATAAAAGCAGCCTATTACCTATAGTCCTAGGTTCAGTATTTCATAAAACATCCAAACATGTACATGAAGGCAATTTAATTTCATCTAAACAGGAAAAGCCCCATCTAATTGATACTGCGCTTCTTTATCTAAATACGGCCCATTTATGGGGTGGCAAAACACCTTTTGGTATCGATGCCCCGGGATTTACTCAAATGGTATATAGGATTAACGGCTATAAATTACTTAGAAATGCAGCAGAGCAGGCTACACAAGGCACTGCATTAAGCTTTTTGGAAGAATCTGAAGCAGGGGATTTGGCTTTTTTTGACAATAACGAAGGAATAATTGATCATGTAGGAATCTTAATGGATAACAACTATATTATTCATGTTCATGGTAAAGTTAGGATTGACCGTATTGATCATACCGGCATTTTTAATTATGATTCCAAAACTTACACACATCAACTTCGCGTCATAAAAAAGATCATATAAAAAAAAGCCCTAACGGCATCGTCAGGGCTTTTTTGCATTTTGTATATAAGTTGTTTATTCCCCTAAGAGCTTTTTCACTCTCATAAAGTTCTCATTGTCGCCCATTGCGCCATAGATATTTTTTAATTGGGTCAATAGACTTTGGTTATCAGGATTGGCTTTTAAAGCATCTTCCAAAACCATTGCACCTTCTCCGAATAAATCATCTTTTTGTTTCTTTAATTCATCATACCGTGCAATATCAGCTCTGGAATTCCCTAAAGAATTCATCTCATCAATAAGTCCGTTACCTTCATTCACATACGTTGTGGAAAGATTTAATTGTGCATTGGTATATCCAGGATTAACTTCCAAAGCTTTTCTATAAGAAGCTCTTGCTTCTTCGATATTACCTTGTTCCATATTTATTACACCAATATTATAATGTAAATCTGGATTATCAGGAGCAACGGTGGCCGCCTCTGACATTAATTCTTTAAATTTATCCTTGTCCCCTAATTTATAATGCAAATTTGCTTCATTCAAAATTAAGTTAACATCTTTTGGATCATTGGCTCTTGCCGCAGCATATGCTTCCAAAGCTTTATCATCCTGACCTAATTGGGTATAAATCAGTGCTATATTCTTAACTATTTCAGCGGATTTAGAAGGTGTTTTTTCATCCAGGGGATCTGAATAAGTTCCTGATTTGACCATCAAATCTCTTTGGACCTTATCCATAACTTCAACTTCCCCAGTTGCCACGTTTGTGGCTTTATATTCCATTCCTCCACCATCATAACCTACTTCCTTAAGTTCATTATAATAACTTAAAGCCTGCTCATACTCCCCACCATTAACAGAGCTACTAGCGGCATAATAAAGGTAGATGGTGTCCTTTGGGCTAAGCTTATAACTCGTATAGAGCTTTTTTCCCGCCTCTTTGAATTTTTTGTTCTTATTATCCTCTACTGCAGCATTTACCAATTCACCTGCAATTGTTATCAATTGATCCTTGATTTCTTTGCCATACTTTGCCTTACCACTGGCAACTTCAATCTCATCTGCTTTATTGAAGGAAGAAATCGCAGTATCATAGGCACTGTTATCCCCTTTTTTTGCCAAATCGGCATAAATCTTTCCGCGTAGGAAATGATATTGGGCCTGAACTTTTTCATCAGCTGCGGAAATTACGCCGGCAGCAGCTTCAAGAGAGCTTTTAGCTCCTGCAGCATCACCTCCTTTAAGGGCTTTTTCTGCTGCTTTTATCTCATTTTTTTGAGCAAAGCCAATAACTGAAAAGGACATTGCTGCAAGGATTAAAATTTTAGTTTTCATTTTTGATTTAATTAAAATATTAGTGTTTAATGATTATTCTTTTGTTTCGTCAGTACTTCCATTATCAAGAGCCGTGCCATCTTCTGCATCTACCTCAATATCCAAGATGTCAACTTCCTCAACAGCATCGTCATCTTTCATCACCTTGGCCACCGCCGCAATACTATCATTATCCTTGATGTTAATTAACTTAACCCCTTGTGTAGCTCTTCCCATAACACGCAAGTCTTCAACGCTCATACGAATAGCTATTCCAGATTTGTTGATTATCATAAGATCATCGGAATCAGATACATTTTTGATAGCTACCAAGCCACCTGTCTTTTCTGTAATGGAAATGGTTTTAACTCCTTTTCCCCCTCGATTCGTAATTCTATAGTCTTCGATGCTGGAGCGCTTACCATATCCATTTTCAGAAACTACTAAAATTTCCTCATCAAAATCATGCACAGAAACCATTCCTATGACCTCATCATTATCATCTGCCAACCGTATGCCACGAACCCCTGACGCATTACGTCCCATAGGTCTAGTCTTGCCTTCTTCAAACCGAATGGCCTTCCCTGATTTTAGCCCAAGGAAAATTTGGCTTGTGCCTGTGGTTAGTTTTGCCTCCAATAATTCATCATCTTCACGAATACCAATGGCATTGATACCGTTCTGCCGAGGTCTTGAATATTGTTCCAATGAAGTTTTCTTGACGGTACCCTTTTTAGTGGCCATTATCACATAGTGATTATTGACATACTCTTCATCTTTAAGGTCCTGAGTACAAATAAATGCCTTGACCTTGTCATCTTGTTCTATGTTAATCAGATTCTGTATCGCTCTTCCTTTCGATGTTCTACTACCCTCGGGTATCTCATAAACACGCATCCAGAAACACTTGCCTTTTTGCGTAAAGAACAACATATATTGATGGTTGGTTCCCACAAATAAATGCTCTAGGAAATCTTCATTTCTTGTCGATGACGCTTTCTGCCCAACACCGCCCCTATTTTGGGTCTTGTATTCGGTAAGTGGAGTTCTTTTAATATAACCTGCATGCGAAATCGTGATCACAACTTGCTCGTTTGGTATCATATCCTCCATACTCAAATCACCACCAGCGAAGTTTATTTCTGAGCGTCTTTCATCACCATATTTATTCTTGATTTCTAAAAGCTCGTCCTTGATGATTTGCATTCTACGATCTTTTCGGTCCAAGATATCTTTTAGATCAACAATGGTTTTTATAACCTCATCGTACTCAGAGCGCAATTTATCTTGTTCCAGACCAGTAAGTTGACGAAGTCGCATTTCAACAATGGCCTTGGCTTGGATCTCTGTCAATTTAAAGCGTTCCATCAAGTTCTCCCTTGCTTCATCTGCATTGGAAGATGCCCTTATGATTGAAATGACCTCATCAATATTATCTGAGGCAATAATCAAACCTTCAAGTATGTGTGCCCTATCCTCGGCCTTTTTAAGATCGAATTTGGTTCTTCTTACAACTACCTCATGCCTATGTTCCACAAAATAATGGATCATCTCCTTAACGTTCAACATTTGCGGCCTACCATTGACCAGAGCAATATTGTTAACGCTAAATGATGATTGTAAAGCCGTGTATTTATAAAGTGTGTTAAGGACGATATTCGGAATGGCATCTCTTTTAAGAATGTATACGATGCGCATACCTTTTCTATCCGATTCATCGCGAATGGAAGATATGCCTTCAATTTTTTTCTCATTCACTTGGTCGGCGGTCTTTTTGATCATATCCGCCTTATTGACCTGGTAGGGTATCTCAGTTACTATAATACACTCCCTACCCTGAACTTCCTCTATATTCGCTTTGGCACGCATTACCACTCTTCCCCTACCGGTATGAAAAGCTTCCTTAACACCATCATACCCATAAATTATACCTCCTGTTGGGAAATCTGGAGCCTTAATGTGTGTTATCAGTTCATCAATTTCAATATCATTATTATCAATGTAGGCAATAGTACCATCAACAACTTCCGATAAATTGTGTGGAGGCATATTAGTGGCCATACCAACGGCAATTCCGGAGGCACCATTTACCAATAAATTAGGAACCCGGGTTGGGAGTACTGTAGGTTCTTGCAATGAATCATCAAAGTTCAATTGATGGTCAACAGTATCCTTATCTATATCAGCCAACATATCGTCAGCTATCTTCCGCATACGGGCTTCAGTGTAACGCATAGCAGCTGGACTATCACCATCAATAGATCCAAAGTTTCCCTGCCCATCTACCAACATATATCTCAAACTCCATTCCTGGGCCATACGCACCATAGAATCATAAACAGAGGTATCGCCATGTGGGTGGTACTTACCCAAGACCTCACCAACAATACGGGCAGATTTTTTATGGGCACTATTCGAACGAACACCCAATTCGTGCATGCCGTAAAGAACCCTTCTGTGTACTGGTTTTAGTCCGTCCCTGACATCTGGCAACGCACGTGACACAATGACCGACATTGAATAATCAATGTAGGCAGACTTCATTTCTTTATCTATGTTAATAGGAATCAATTTTTCTCCTTCTGCCATGCTACTATTTTATCTATTTAATTTGGTTAAAAAAGCAAGGCAATATACGTAAATTCAAAGCTTTCAAAGCACATATCAAATACTTTATAAAAAAATTTATCAACACCTTTTAAAGCTGTTTTAGTTGATAATTTACATGTTAATTATTTTGTAATTCGGGGCTTTTTTCGTCATTTAGGACATGTTTATCGATTATAGGTATGGTATTTGATCTTGTTTGGTATAGTTTTACTAATTTTATGGATGATAAGGATAATATATGGATGATAATTTTTCGCCAAGGGTAAAAGATGTAATTGCGTATAGCAAGGAAGAGGCATTGAGGTTGGGCCATGATTTTATTGGTACTGAACATTTGATGCTAGGGCTTTTGCGTGATGGAAATGGCAAGGCAATCAGTATTTTGGATGCATTGGAAGTAGACTTGGACCACTTACGAAGAAAAGTGGAAATTCTAAGCCCTTCGAACCCAAACCCAAGTGGTGTTCAAAAAGATAAAAAGAACCTACATTTAACAAGACAGGCAGAACGTGCGCTGAAAACAACTTTTTTAGAAGCAAAACTTTTTCAAAGTTCTTCAATTAACACTGCGCATTTATTGTTGTGTATTCTCAGAAATGAAAATGACCCAACTACTAAATTGCTTCACAAACTTAAAGTTGATTATGATGGGGTAAAAGAACAATTTAAATTTATGATTACAAGCGATGATGATATTGTAGATTCGCCGACTTCCGAATCCTTCCCAAGCGATTCTGATGATGCCAATGAAGGTAAGGAAAGTACTTTCGGCGCTACATCAGGTCAAAAAGGAAACAAAAAATCCAAGACTCCTGTTTTGGACAATTTTGGCAGGGATCTCACCCAAATGGCCGTAGAAAACAAATTAGATCCTGTTGTAGGTCGTGAAAAGGAAATCGAAAGAGTTTCACAAATTTTAAGTAGGCGAAAAAAGAACAACCCGTTATTAATAGGTGAACCTGGTGTTGGCAAAAGTGCCATTGCTGAAGGTTTGGCGCTGCGAATTATAAACAAAAAAGTTTCCAGGATTCTTTATAACAAGCGCGTGGTTACATTGGATTTGGCATCACTTGTTGCCGGAACAAAATATCGCGGACAATTCGAAGAACGCATGAAAGCGGTCATGAACGAATTGGAGAAGAATGATGAAGTTATTCTTTTTATTGATGAGATCCACACCATTGTTGGTGCTGGTGGGGCAACTGGAAGTCTGGATGCTTCAAACATGTTCAAACCTGCTTTGGCAAGAGGAGAAATTCAATGTATTGGTGCAACTACTTTAGATGAGTATAGACAGTATATAGAAAAAGATGGTGCTTTGGAGCGAAGGTTCCAAAAGGTTATTGTTGAACCGACTTCTGTAACAGAGACTATCGAAATTCTTCAAAATATAAAAGGAAAATACGAAGACCATCATAATGTTGAGTATACAGATGAAGCTATTGTCGCATGTGTGAAATTGACCAATAGATACATGACTGACAGGTTTTTACCGGACAAGGCCATTGATGCTTTGGATGAAGCTGGCTCTAGGGTCCATATTGTTAATATGGACGTACCCAAACAGATTTTGGAGCTTGAAAAACAGCTAGAGGATGTTCGCGAGTTGAAGAACAGCGTTGTCAAAAAGCAAAAGTACGAGGAGGCTGCCAAATTGCGCGATGATGAAAAAAGATTAGAGAAAGAACTAGCTGTTGCCCAAGAAAAATGGGAAGAAGACAGTAGATTACATAAAGAGGTGGTTTCAGAAGATAATGTTGCCGACGTAGTTTCTATGATGAGTGGCATCCCTGTTAATAGGATAGCTCAAACTGAAAGTAAAAAACTGGCGGAATTACCAGAACTCATTAAGGCAAACGTTATCGGGCAAGACGAAGCTGTGGCAAAAGTTGCCAAGGCAATTCAGCGTAACCGCGCCGGATTAAAAGACCCGAACAAACCTATAGGTTCATTTATATTCTTAGGTCAGACCGGGGTTGGTAAAACCCAACTTGCCAAGGTTTTGGCCAAGGAGCTATTCGACTCTGAAGATGCATTGATACGCATTGACATGAGCGAGTACATGGAAAAATTCGCCATATCGAGATTAGTTGGGGCACCTCCAGGATACGTTGGTTACGAAGAGGGTGGACAATTGACTGAAAAAGTGCGTCGCAAACCATATTCCGTAATACTTTTGGATGAAGTTGAAAAAGCGCATCCAGATGTATTCAATATGATGCTTCAAGTTCTTGATGATGGTTTCTTAACCGATAGTCTGGGCAGAAAAATAGATTTTAGAAATACGATTATCATCATGACCTCGAATATTGGGGCAAGACAGGTAAAGGATTTTGGTCAAGGGGTAGGTTTTGGTACCGCCGCAATGAAATCACAAGCGGATAGTCATCAAAAAAGTGTTATTGAAAATGCTTTGAAAAAAGCCTTTGCACCGGAATTCTTGAATAGAATTGATGATGTGGTCGTCTTTAATGCCTTGGAAAGAGAGCATATTCACAAGATTATTGATATTGAATTGGCCAAGCTCTTTGCACGAATCAAGGATATAGGGTACACCCTAAATTTAACTGAAAAAGCGAAGGACTATATTGCTGAAAAAGGTTTTGATAGAAAATTTGGGGCAAGACCTTTGAAAAGGGCTATCCAAAAATATATCGAAGATGCACTTGCAGAGGAAATCGTAAACTCTAAACTTGAGGAAGGCGATAGTATTTTTATGGATTTGGATAAAAAGAAGGAAGTCCTGACCATAAAAATAAAAAAGGCTGAAAAGTCCTCAAAAACATAGGCGTTCGTAAGAAAATTAATATAAGGGAGTCACTAAGTATGACTCCCTTTTTTTATGGACTATTTTGGGTATGTAAGAAATAAAAGACAAAGAATTTATGGTAAAGGCAGTATACACGATATTTAAGCCTTTAATCTAATTTTTTATTTATTGGCAGCGCTTCACTTTACATTCGTTTCAGACACTATAATACAGATGAAATGAATGTGGGACCAACGAAGAAAACTATTATTGTAAGAGAATATAATTTAGAGATAGGTACGGTACAAGTCTATCAGGATTACATAGTCGCAACTTTTGAGGAAGGAGCAACTTTGACCCTAGAAAGAGCGTACCAAATTATTGGAATCAGTGAAATACACTTTAGGGGCAGACCCTTTGGTTACATAAGTCTTCGCAAGAATTCCTATGCCATTGACCCTACTATTTACAATTACCTTAGAGAGCTTGAAAACATGAAAGCCTTTGCAATAGTCTCCGTGAAGGAAATAGACATGCACAACTTTAAGATTGAGAAACTGTTCTACAAAAAACCAATGAAGTTTTTTATTGAGTTTGACAATGCCCTATTATGGGTAAAAAGAAGAGTGAAATCAAAATAAATCGTTTTCGCGATTTGAATTTTGAAACCTTTACCTATGCTTACTGATGCTGCTCTTCCGTAACTTCTTGTTCCGGAATTTCAGGTATTTTGAACAAATCAATAAAGGCCCTTCCTATCGAATCAATTAATTTGGTGGCCGTCAAAGCTTGGTATCCTAGATTTTCTATGGCAATATCGCCTGCCTTTCCATGCAAATACACTCCAAAAATAGCTGCATTCAGTGGTTCGTAACCTTGTGCAATCAAACCTGTTATTATTCCCGTTAGCACATCCCCGCTTCCTGCGGTTGCCATTCCAGGATTGCCGGTCGTATTTACATAACCAAGATTATCGTAAATGGTAATGGTATGTGCACCTTTGATAACCAGTATTATATCCTGTTTTTTTGAAAATGCCTTCGCCTTTTTCAATTTATCAAAGTCATCCTTCCATTTACCAATCAATCGCTCAAGTTCTTTGGGGTGTGGGGTCAATACCGTTTTTGATGGTAACTTTTTTAAGAGGTCCTTGTTTTTGGCCAACAAATTCAATCCGTCTGCATCAATAACCAAGGGTGCTTTTATCGTATCCAAAAATTTAGAAAATGCATTGGCGGTCTCCTTTTCAATACCAAGACCAACGCCGATCCCAATGACCGATGGTGTAATATCAAACGCAATGGTACGTATATGATTTTCATCACCATCAGTTATCACCATCACTTCGGGCAAAGAAGCTTGAATTGGCACATAACCACATTTGGGCACATAAGTGGTAACTAAACCACTACCTACATTCAAGCAGGCATTTGCTGCAAGCGAAACAGCTCCTATCTTACCATAACTCCCTCCAATTATCAAAGAATGGCCGTAAGTGCCTTTATGGGAGAATTTCTCACGAGGTATATACATAGGTAGCACTTCATTCTTACCTATTAGCTCGAATTCAGATTTCGTATTCATTAAAAATTCCGGATCTAAACCAATATCCACAACCTCCCATTGATTGCTATAAATACCGGTCTCCGGTAAGCAAAATATCAGTTTTGGTGCTTGAAAGCTCAATACGTGATTTGCATGCACAACTGCATTTTGGTTTTCAACTGGTTTATCCATAAAAACTCCCGAGGGCACATCAACTGCCAGGATAAATGCACCGGAATCATTCAAATGTTGCATTAATTTGGATACCCATTTGTCGGGCGTTCTGTTCAGGCCAATCCCAAAAATCGCATCAACAATTATATCATCACGACCAATCTCGGAAAATTCGCAGTCCCTCTCCAGAAAGTGCGGCCAAATCTTTCGGTCTTTTAAACGGTCTAAATTGATTAAAAAATCCTTGGAACGCTTATCACTATAATTAACCACATTCACCTCAATATTATACCCATGTTCTTTTAAATGCCTAGCCAATGCCATTCCGTCCCCACCATTATTGCCAATACCACAGAATAAGTGAATCTTGGTTTGTGCACCCTGCATTCGCAAATGAAGCCAGTTGAATATTTGTAAGGCAGCACGTTCCATGAGTTCATTGCTCGAAATTTGTTGTTTTTCTATTGTGAATTTATCAGCTGCATATATCTGCTCAGTGGTTAAAAATTTCATTAAGTAAGAATTTTTGGTAAATATTGTTGATTCCGTAATAATCAAGCGAAACGTTTGATTAGCAAGCCAAAAGTACTACTTTTGGCTCTTACAACGAAGCATGCTTTTTATCAAATCGGACATAACAACCTTATTTTCTCCATTTGCCAATGGATGCAATTCTACGATTACCCGTACAACCCCTTTGGGGTAAAAAACTACATATAATCCGTCCGTATTTGCGTTTTTCCGCTCATAATCACTCAGTTTTAGTAAATCAACTTATATAATGAAAGTTTTAAAATTCGGCGGCACCTCAGTTGCCAATGCCCAAAACATAACCTTAGTAAAAGACATTGTTTCCAAAACAGAAAGCGACAAAACAATAGTTGTTGTTTCAGCGCTGGGCGGAGTAACCGATTTATTATTGAATACGGCAAGCCTAGCTTCTTTACAAGATGACACCTATAAGTCATTTTTGAAGGAAATTGAAGACAGACACATAAACACTATAAAAGAACTAATTTCAATTACTTCCCAAAGTAAGGTGCTAAGCAAGGTTAAAAGTGAGCTCAATACATTGGAAACCCTATTGGAAGGTGCTTTTTTAATTGGTGAGATTACCCCTAAACTTTCAGATAAAATAGTTAGCTACGGTGAATTGTTATCCTCATATATCATTAGTGAATTCTTTGCTGAGGCAGGTCTGGACGTTGTTCATAAAGATAGTAGGGAAATTATTAAAACCAACAATACAAATGGTAAAGCTGCTGTAAATTTTGGGTTGACCAACCAATTATGTACAGACTTTATCACAAAAACACCCCATAATATAATTGTTTTGGCAGGTTTTATTGCATCTTCAGAAAATGGGGGTTCGACTACATTAGGGCGTGGCGGTTCTGATTACACTGCGGCAATCGTTGCAGCAGCCATAAATGCTGAATTACTTGAAATATGGACGGATGTTAGCGGTATGTATACTGCAAATCCAAAATTGGTGAAACAGGCAAAGGCGATTCCACATATTTCTTATGAAGAAGCTATGGAACTTTCCCATTTCGGGGCTAGGGTACTTTATCCGCCAACGATTCAACCTGTGCTTTCAAAAGGTATTTCCATCCAAATAAAAAATACTTTTGCTCCCGATGATCCGGGAACAATCATCACCAAAAATAAGAATGAAAAGGGAAAAACAGTTCGTGGCATTACCCATATTGGGAATATAGCCTTGTTATCTGTAGAAGGCCCAGGCATGGTTGGCATTCCCGGAATATCAAAACGTTTTTTCGAAGTGCTTTCGCAATCCAATATTAGCGTGGTACTCATTACGCAGGCTTCATCAGAACATTCAATATGTGTTGGTATTTCTGCCGATGATGTTGCTGAAGCGGAAGAAATCGTAAATAATACTTTTGCTTATGAAATTAGCAGCGGAAAAATAAACCCTGTTGTCGTTGAGACCCATTTGGCAATTATCGCTTTGGTAGGAGATAATATGAAAAGCCATCAAGGCCTTAGTGGTAAAATGTTCAGCACTCTGGGACGAAACAACGTGAATATTAGGGCCATTGCCCAAGGAGCTTCAGAGCGTAATATTTCAGCAGTTATCAAAAAGGAAGATGTAAAAAAAGCATTGAATTCGCTTCATGAAGAGTTTTTTGAAGAGAATATAAAACAATTGAACCTTTTTGTAATGGGCGTAGGGAATGTTGGCGGTAAATTCCTAAATCAAATAAAGCAACAGCAAAAATTCCTAAAGGAAAATTTAAAACTAAATCTGCGGGTTATCGGCTTATCCAATTCAAGGACCATGATTTTTGATGAAGACGGAATTTCATTGAAAAACTGGGAATCACTTTTATCCAAAGGAGAAAAAGCTAATAAATCCAAGTTCTTTGAGACTGTCAACAAATTGAATTATCGAAATAGCATTTTTGTGGATAATACAGCTAGTGAAGAAGTGTCCAAAACCTACAATTCGTATTTAGGCAATAGTATTTCTGTGGTTACCTGCAATAAAATCGCTTGTTCTTCTGATTATTCAAACTATTTGGAACTAAAAGCATTAGCAAGAGAGTACAATGCCCCTTTCTTGTTTGAAACCAATGTGGGTGCAGGTTTGCCCATTATTGACACTTTGAAACATTTGATAGCTTCAGGTGATAAGGTGCAAAAAATTCAGGCTGTACTTTCTGGTAGTTTAAACTTTGTCTTTAATAACTTCAACGATAAAACCACATTTCATGATGTGGTAAAACAAGCTCAGGAAGAAGGGTATACGGAACCAGATCCAAAAATAGATTTAAGTGGTATCGATGTTATGCGCAAGATTTTGATTCTCGCCAGGGAAAGTGGGAACCAATTGGAAATCGATGCTATTGAAAACAAATCGTTCTTACCCCAAGATAGTTTAGATACCACTAACAATGATGATTTCTTTACTTCATTGAAAAAACATGAAGCATCATTCCAGGAATTATATAAAAAGGCAGCTGAAACTGATAGCAGATTAAAATACGTTGCCCAATTTGAAGAAGGGAAAGCGAGTGTAGGCTTACAACAAATTCCTAAAGGCCACGATTTTTATAACCTAGAAGGAAGTGATAATATCGTTTTGTTCTTTACAGAACGTTATCCCAATCAGCCTTTGATCATCAAAGGTGCCGGAGCGGGTGCAGATGTAACTGCATCTGGAATATTTGCCGATATCATAAGAATTGGAAACTTTTAAAGATGGAAGAAATAAAAATTTTCTGCCCTGCCACCATTGCCAATATATCCTGCGGATTTGATGTCCTCGGCGTGGCCTTGGATTCCGTAGGCGATGAAATGGTAATTCGTAAAGTACTGGAGCGGGGAATCCGGATTACAAAATTAGTTGGCCAGGATCTCCCCTTGCAAACAGAAAAAAATGTTGCTGGTGTTGCTGCTCGGGCGTTTTTGGCTGAGAGTGATTATGAAGGCGGCTTTGAAATTGAGATCTACAAGAAGATCAAAGCAGGTAGTGGAATCGGAAGTAGTGCAGCAAGTTCTGCAGGAGCGGTTTGGGGTATGAACCAATTGTTGGGAAAACCTTTTTCAACATCCAAATTGGTGGAATTTGCCATGGAAGGAGAACGGTTGGCCAGTGGAGTACCCCACGCTGATAATGTTGCCCCTGCCCTATTTGGTGGATTTACTTTAGTCCGCAGTTATGACCCATTGGATATTATTCCAATCAACAGTCCGTCTGAACTTTACGCCACTGTTATTCATCCACAAATAGAAATAAAAACCTCTGATTCAAGAAAAATATTGAAAACCAACATCACTTTAAAAGATGGCATAAAACAATGGGGGAATTTGGGTGGTTTGGTTGCCGGATTATTTACCGAGGATTATGATTTAATAGGGCGTTCCTTGGTTGACCATATTGTTGAGCCTATACGCTCTATTCTTATTCCAGGTTTTGATGATGTTAAAGCAAATTCGCTGGCTGCAGGAGCTTTAGGATGCGGAATCTCAGGATCGGGACCATCGATTTTTGCATTTAGTAAAGGTGAAACTATCGCCAAAGAAGTAGCGCTAGCAATGAAGAACGTATATCAAAATATAGGGATTGATTATGACGTGCATGTCTCTAAAATCAATACCCAAGGTATTAAAATCTTAAAGTAATAAATGAACTTTTACAGCCTAAATAAAAAAGCCCCAGATGTATCTTTTAAAGATGCTGTAATTAAAGGAATTGCTCCGGATAAAGGATTATACTTTCCTGAGCGTATTACATCATTATCAAAAAGTTTTTTTGATAATATTGAGGCCTTATCCAATCAAGAAATTGCCTTTGAAGCCATACGACAATTCGTGAGTGATGAAATTCCTGATGTTAATCTAAAAGAAATTCTCAACGAAGTTTTGGACTTTGATTTTCCCATAGTGGAACTTGAGGAAAATGTTGCCACTTTGGAGCTTTTTCATGGGCCTACCATGGCTTTCAAGGATGTAGGAGCCCGTTTTATGGCACAATGCTTAGGATATTTTTCTGGCAGCTCAACCAATGAAGTTACTGTATTGGTAGCGACTTCGGGCGATACAGGGGGCGCCGTGGCCAATGGTTTTCTTGGTGTTGCTGGTGTAAAAGTGGTTATCCTTTATCCTAGTGGAAAAGTAAGCGATATACAAGAAAGACAACTTACAACACTTGGACAGAATATTACGGCCCTGCAAGTGGATGGCACTTTTGATGATTGCCAGAAAATGGTAAAAACAGCATTTTTAGATGAGGATTTACTCAAAAACATGCAGCTCACATCAGCGAATTCAATCAATGTTGCGCGTTGGCTACCGCAATTGTTTTATTTTCTATTTGCCTACAAACAATTGAAATCAAAGGGGAAAGAATTGGTCTTTTCTGTACCTAGTGGCAATTTCGGAAATATATGTGCAGGTCTGGTAGCACAACGATTGGGTATGCCAGTAAAGCACTTTATAGCCGCTACCAATGTTAATGATACGGTTCCAAAATTCATGCAAACTGGGAAATACCATCCAAAACCATCCACAGCGACCATTTCAAACGCGATGGATGTAGGAGATCCCAGTAATTTTATCAGGATAAGACATTTGTTCCAGGATGATTTTGAAACCCTGAATAAAAATCTAAGTTCTTATTCTTTCACCGATGTAGCTACCAAAAACGCTATGAAGGAGATTCACAAGGAATTCGGTTATGTTGCAGATCCTCATGGAGCAGTTGGTTATTTAGGTTTAAGGGAATACCAAAAAACCCATCCAAATACTTATGGTGTGTTTTTGGAAACTGCGCACCCGGTTAAGTTTTTAGATGTGGTCGAAGATACCTTAGGTACAACATTGGAAATTCCTTCGCAAATCCAAAAAGTAATGGGTAAGGAAAAAAAGTCCATAAAAATCAATACCTATGGCGAATTGAAAACTTTTCTGATAAATCGTCACTGATCATCGTATTACTTTTTGGAAGTAAAAACCAAAACATTAGTTAAGAGGGCGTTGTCATCTTCATATTTTGAATAAATTTGCGCAATCTAAAATATCTGTTTTATGAAGAATACTGCCTTATCTGAAACTCACGAATCCCTCGGAGCCAAAATGGTACCCTTTGCAGGATACAATATGCCTGTCTCTTATGAAGGGATTAATATGGAGCACGAAACCGTTAGAAAAGGTGTTGGTGTTTTTGATGTTTCACATATGGGAGAGTTCTTGATTGAAGGCCCAAATGCATTGGATTTGATACAGAAGGTCACTTCCAATGACGCCTCCAAACTTACCATTGGTAAAGCCCAGTATAGCTGTCTACCCAATGAAACAGGTGGCATAGTAGATGATTTGATTGTTTATAGAGTTAAGGATGAAACCTATCTCTTGGTAGTCAACGCATCCAATATTGAAAAGGATTGGAATCATATTTCAAAATACAATGAAGTGTTCAATGCTGAAATGAAAGATATTTCGGAAGCATATTCCCTTTTGGCCATCCAGGGTCCAAAGGCAGTTGAAGCCATGCAGAGCATTACTTCCGTGAATTTGAGTGCCATTAAATTCTACAATTTTGTTGTAGGTGATTTTGCCGGTATTGAGCACGTTATTATCTCCGCAACCGGCTATACCGGTTCTGGCGGATTTGAAATTTATTGCAAGAACACTGAGGTAAAACAAGTTTGGGACAAGGTTTTTGAGGCCGGTGCCGACTTTGGAATAAAGCCCATTGGTTTGGCCGCTAGGGATACTTTAAGATTGGAAATGGGTTACTGCTTATATGGCAACGATATAACCGATGAAACATCACCATTTGAAGCAGGTTTAGGTTGGATAACAAAATTCACCAAGAATTTTGTAAATAGCGAGGCATTGGCCAGGGAAAAAGAACACGGCCCAAAGCGTAAACTTATCGCTTTTGAATTGGATGATCGTGGTATTCCGCGTCAAGGATATGACATTGTAGACGGACAAGGAAAAACTATTGGTGAGGTAACCTCTGGGACCATGTCCCCGTCGCTTGGCAAAGGTATTGGATTGGGTTATGTGCCTAACATTTTTTCAGAAGTAGGCAGTAAGATCAATATCCAAATAAGGAAAAATGCAGTGCCAGCAACAGTTGTAAAGCTGCCCTTTTATAAATTTTAATGATAGATTACCAACATATAATCGACACCATAACCACTAATTTAAAAAGTGTTGATGAAAAAGGCATCGTAGCTTCATATATTCCAGAACTTGCATGTATTGATACGAATAAATTTGGTATCCACATCGTAGATGCCTCTTTAAATAGGTTTAGCGCTGGCGATGCCAATGAATTATTTTCCATTCAAAGTATTTCCAAGGTTTTGAGTCTTGCCAAATGCTTTAATATTGTGGACAATGAATTATGGAAAAGAGTTGGTGTTGAACCTTCAGGAGATCCATTTAATCATTTGTCCCTCTTGGAGTTTGAAAATGGTATTCCTAGAAATCCATTAATTAATGCGGGAGCAATTGTAGTCGCTGATATTTTGGTTTCACATCTTAAAAGCCCAAAAAAAGATTTTCTTGCCTTTATTCATCAACTAACCAATGATAAATCCATCACTTACAATGAAAAAGTAGCCAAGTCCGAAAAGGATACTGGTTTCCGGAACATGGCGGCTGCAAACCTTCTTAAATCCTACGGAAATTTAATAAATGACGTAGATACCGTACTTGATTTTTATTTCCATCAATGTTCAATTGAAATGAATTGCAAGCAATTAGCGGATGCCTTTTACATTTTCATGAATCATGGTAAATGTCAGCGGGGTAAAACCCATTTAAACATAAATCAAGTGAAACGAATAAATGCCTTAATGCTCACTTGTGGTTTTTATGATGAAGCTGGCGAATTTGCTTTTGAAGTAGGATTACCGGGGAAAAGTGGTGTTGGGGGTGGCATTGCCGCAGTTTTTCCTAACAAATTTACTGTAGTAACATGGTCTCCGGGACTAAATCCTAAAGGGAATTCCAAACTGGGCATGAAAGCTTTGGAACAATTGACTACACAAACTTCACAATCAATATTCTAAGAATTGGACTCAAAAAAAATTCTAATTCTAGGCGCAAGTGGATTCATAGGAAATGCCCTCTATAAAGAGCTCCGTTCCTATTTTGATTCTTATGGCACTTATAATTCAGCTAGAAGGTCCTTCGAAGAAAATCAGCGATTTTTTAAATATGATATGGAAGAGGATGATATTTTTCAATTATTGAAAAAGATCCGTCCGCAAATCATAATTTCCGCACTTAGGGGAAACTTTGCTTCACAAATACAAGCACATCAACACCTTGTTGAATACATTTCAGAAAACGATTGCAAATTGTTTTTCATCTCTTCAGCCAATGTTTTCGACGCCTATAGTAAATATCCGTCCTATGAGAATGATAAAACCCTCTCAAAAAGCATTTATGGCCGATTGAAAATCAAGATTGAGAATATGCTGTTACGTCTACCCAAGGAAAAAACAGCAATATTGCGGGTTCCCATGGTTTTCGGTAATTCATCACCAAGAATCAAGAAAATAAAGAACCATATTTGGAATAATGAGCCAATCGAAGTCTTTCCCAATCTGATTATGAATGTAACCCATGATGATAAATTAACACAACAAATCCATTATTTGATCAACCAAAACAAAAGCGGCATATTCCATTTAGGAAGCAAGGACTTGGTACATCATGATGAGTTTATTAAGGAGGTAGTTGGTCGCATCGGTAAATTCAATCCAATTTTCAAGAGGGTGTACACAACCAATGATGAACGCTATTTAGCCGTACTCGCCAAGACCAATAAACTTCCCAAAAATCTACAAATGACGTATCAAGAAATCATAGACCATCATATTTTGATTTGATTTAGGTTATCACAAGAATTTTGCTTTCATACCTTTGTATAAAACTGGAATCATGACAAAATTAAGTGAAGCAGAAATAGGCCTAAAATTAAAACATTTAAAAGGTTGGGAATATATGGATGGCGCGATCGAAACTACCTTCGAATTCAAGAATTTCAAGGAAACTTTCTCAATCATGACACGGATTGCCTTCGAATGCGAAGCACAAAACCACCATCCTGACTGGAGCAATGTATATAAGACCCTAAATATTCGATTGAACACCCATGATGCCGGAGGTGTTACCGAAAAGGATTTCAAATTGGCCCAGACTATTGAAGAAATAATTGAAAGTGACTAGTATTACCAACATCCCTGTACTTGTCAAGGGACTAATTTTTATTAAATTTGCCTTCGTTGAAATTAAATAAGTAAAGAATGGGAAGAGCTTTTGAATTCAGGAAGGCGCGTAAAATGAAAAGATGGTCCGCCA
>CBDUKE010000044.1:0-23439 GCA_965367725.1 uncultured Maribacter sp.
GGCTTAACAGTTTCTACGTTTTTGTATTTCTGGTACATACTATTTATTAAAATTTAAGTCCTGCTTCCCTTGCTCCTTCTGCGAGCGATTTAACCCTACCATGGTATAAGTTACCACCTCTATCAAAGGCAACTTGACCTATACCAGCTTTTTTACATTTTTCGGCAATAGTCTTACCTACTAAAGTGGCAAGTTCTGACTTATTCCCTTTGGTTGAAGCCAAATCTTTGTCTCTTGAAGAAGCTGCAAGCAAAGTAGTTCCTTCATTATCATCTATTACCTGGGCATAGATTCCAGTATTACTTCTAAATACTGACAATCTTGGCCTGTCGGCAGTTCCAAAGGAAACCTTTCTGATTCTCCTTCTGATTCTTAATTTTCTTTGAGTCTTTGATAATCCCATGACACTAATTATTAAGCTGATTTACCTGCTTTTCTTCTTAATTGTTCTCCTACGAACTTGATACCTTTTCCTTTATAAGGCTCTGGCTTGCGGAAAGAACGAATCTTTGCTGCAACTTGCCCAACCAATTGTTTGTCAAAAGAGGTTAGTTTAATGATAGGGTTCTTTCCTTTTTCAGAAGCAGTTTCTATCGTAACTTCAGGTGCTATATTCAAAACAATATTGTGGGAAAAACCAAGTGCAAGATCCAATTTTTGACCCTGATTACTTGCTCTATAACCTACACCAACCAATTCCAATTCCTTGGTCCAACCTTTAGACACACCTTCAACCATATTCAAAACCAATGATCTATATAGACCATGTTTCGCTTTATGCTCTTTAGAATCTGAAGGTCTTGTTACCCAAGCCTGACCATCTTCTATCTTAATTTCCACACCGGAAAAATCTTGGGTCAACTCACCCAATTTCCCCTTTACAGTAACCTCGTTTTCTTTAACCTCTACAGTTACGCCTTCTGGAATTGCAATTGGATTATTACCTATTCTTGACATTTCTTTACTCTTTAAATAGTATTAATATACATAGCACAGCACCTCGCCACCAACATTCTCGTTTTTGGCTTGCTTACTGGTCATTACTCCATGAGAAGTAGAAACAATAGCAATACCTAAACCGTTAAGTACTCTTGGCATATCGCCAGAGTTGGCATACTTACGTAAACCAGGCTTACTAATACGCTGTATTTTTTTAATCACTGGATCTTTGGTTGCCTTATCATATTTTAAGGCGATCTTTATTGAACCCTGTACTTTATCTTCCTCGAACTTATAACTTAAGATATATCCTTGATCGAATAATATTTTAGTTATCTCTTTCTTAACATTGGATGCAGGGATTTCAACTACCCTATGACCCGCCAAACTGGCGTTTCTAACTCTTGTTAAGTAATCTGCTATAGTATCTGTTACCATTTATATATATTTCGGTAGCGGTTTTCAACTTATTTGTTGAACCTAAAACCAATTAATTATTTGTTTTACCAGCTTGCTTTCTTTACTCCTGGAATCAATCCTTGGTTGGCCATTTCCCTAAATGTTACCCTAGAAATACCGAATGTTCGCATATACCCTTTTGGTCTTCCTGTAAGTTTGCAACGATTGTGCATACGAACTGGAGAAGCATTTTTTGGCAATTTTTGAAGCGCCTCATAGTCACCAGCTTCTTTTAAAGCTTTACGCTTTTCAGCATATTTAGCAACTGTCTTTGCCCTTTTTCTTTCGCGGGCCTTCATTGATTCTTTAGCCATACTAGTTCTTTTTAAAAGGTAATCCTAATTCCGTTAATAATGATTTTGCTTCCTTATCAGTAGGCGCGGATGTTACAAATGTAATATCCATTCCATTTATTCTATTGATTTTATCAATGTTGACTTCAGGGAAAATAATTTGTTCGGTTACACCTAAACTATAGTTTCCTCTTCCGTCAAATCCTGTAGCACGTATTCCTTGGAAATCCCTTACCCTTGGCAAAGCCGAAGTAACCAATCTATCCAAGAACTCATACATCTTTTCTCCACGTAAGGTTACTTTCGCACCAATTGGCATCCCCTTACGTAATTTGAATGTAGCAACATCTTTCTTTGATATTGTAGCTATAGCTTTTTGCCCTGTTATCATAGTTAATTCATCAACAGCGTGATCAATTAATTTTTTATCAGCAACAGCAGCACCTACACCTCTACTCACTACGATTTTCTCTAACTTGGGAACTTGCATTACATTTTTGTAACCAAATTCCTCCTTAAGCGCACTAACAATACGCTCTTTATATTCTGTTTTTAATCTTGCAACGTAAGCCATATCTAAATTACTTCATTGGATTTTTTAGAAAACCTAACCTTCTTACCATCTCTAACTTCTAACCCTACCCTAGTTGCTTCACTTGACTTGGAATCAATCAAAGATAGATTGGAAATATGAATCGGGGCCTCCTTTTTTACAATACCACCTTGAGGGTTATTTGCGCTAGGCTTCTCATGCTTGGAAACCATATTGGCTCCTTCAATAATCGCCTTGTTCTTTTCAATGAATACCTTGGTCACCTTACCTTCTGTACCTTTATGGTCTCCAGCAATTATCCTTACGGTATCTCCTGTTTTAATCTTTAACTTTTTCATTGTCTTAAATATTAAAGCACCTCAGGGGCCAATGATACAATTTTCATGAACTGCTTATCACGTAGTTCCCTAGCAACAGGCCCAAAAACACGAGTACCTCTCATTTCACCTGTTGGGTTCAATAAAACACAAGCATTGTCATCAAAACGAATATAAGATCCATCTGGTCTTCTTACCTCTTTTTTGGTTCTAACCACAACTGCGGTTGAAACTGCTCCTTTTTTGATACCACCATTTGGCGTAGCTTCTTTAACGGTAACCACGATTTTATCGCCTATAGACGCATATCTTCTTTTTGTACCACCGAGAACTCTAATGGTCAAAACCTCTTTTGCTCCAGTATTGTCCGCTACCTTTAATCTTGATTCTTGCTGTAACATAATTATTTAGCTCTTACTAAGATTTCTACTAACCTCCAGCATTTTGTTTTGCTCAAGGGGCGGGTCTCCATAATCTTTACGGTATCACCAATATTACAATCGTTCTTTTCGTCGTGTGCAACGTACTTTTTCGTTTTTAAAACGAACTTACCGTACATAGGGTGTTTTACTCTTTTTACTTCAGCTACAACAATGGATTTCTCCATTTTATCGCTAGTAACAACCCCTACTCTCTCTTTTCTTAAGTTTCTTTTTTCCATAAAGCAGAACCAATTATTGGTTTTCCCTATTAGTTAATTCTGTTGCTAATCTTGCAACCGTTCTTCTTACTTTTCTAATCTGAAGAGGGTTCTCCAATGGAGTAACAAAATGCGCCATCTTTAAATCGGCATGTTGTTTTTTGTACTCCGCAAGCTTCTCCGTAAGTTCTTCGACAGATAATTTCTTTATTTCTAAATTTTTCATGATTCCTTACGATTAATTCTCATCAGTATAATCCCTTGCAACAACGAATTTCGTCTTTACCGGTAATTTTTGAGCTGCCAAGCGCAAAGCCTCCTTTGCAATCTCTTGGGAAACCCCACCAACCTCAAACATAATTCTACCTGGTTTCACTACAGCAACAAAATATTCTGGAGCTCCTTTACCCTTACCCATACGAACTTCCAATGGTTTTTTGGTAATAGGCTTGTCTGGAAATATTTTAATCCATAACTGCCCTTCCCTCTTCATAAACCTTGTAGCGGCAATACGAGCTGCTTCAATTTGACGGGAAGTCAAAAAAGATGAATCCAAGGATTTTATGCCGAACATACCATTTGAAAGCTGAGTACCCCTTCCAGAGTTGCCTTTCATACGGCCTGTTTGCATTTTACGAAACTTGGTTCTTTTCGGTTGTAACATTCTCTACTTATTTAAAAAATTACTTTCTACGACGTTGTTTTCTCGGTCCGTCTTGCTTTCCTCCTTTTCCTCCTTGGCCTTTTTGCATACCAACTAATGGAGAAAGTTCTCTCTTACCATATACTTCACCTTTCATGATCCATACTTTAATTCCTAATCTTCCATAGGTAGTATGGGCTTCATGTAAAGCATAATCAATATCTGCCCTAAATGTTGATAAAGGAATACGACCGTCTTTGTAAGATTCGGACCTTGCCATCTCTGCACCATTCAATCGTCCAGAAATCTGAACTTTGATTCCCTCAGCATTCATTCTCATTGCTGCCGCTATTGACATTTTAATTGCACGTCTAAAAGAAATTCTACTTTCAATCTGTCTTGCAATACTCGCTGCCACTAAATTGGCATCAACCTCAGGTCTTTTGATCTCATAAATATTGATCTGAACCTCTTTATTCGTTATTTTCTTAAGCTCTTCTTTAAGTTTATCAACCTCTTGGCCACCTTTACCAATTATGATTCCAGGTCTAGCCGTAGTAACCGTAACGGTAATCAACTTCAAAGTACGCTCAATAATTACTCTAGACACACTTGCCTTGGAAAGACGTGCATGTATATACTTTCTTATTTTGTCGTCTTCAGCTAGCTTGTCACCATAATCATTTCCACCATACCAGTTAGATTCCCATCCTCTGATAATTCCTAGACGATTTCCTATTGGATTTGTTTTCTGTCCCATTCTAGCTTGCTATATTATTGTTAGACCCCAAAACCAATGTAACATGGTTTGAACGTTTTCTTATTCTATGCGCTCTACCTTGTGGTGCTGGTCGCAATCTTTTTAACATAGTACCACTATCAACCCTTATCTCTTTTACAATAAGATCAGCATCTTCCACATTGGCATCCTCATTTTTGGCTTGCCAGTTTGCCAAGGCAGACAAAAGCAATTTCTCTAACTTTCGAGATGCTTCTTTTGAATTGAACTTCAAAATCGCCAAAGCCTTTTCAACTTCAACCCCTCTGATCAAATCTGCAACCAATCTCATCTTCCTAGGAGATGTAGGGCAGTTATTCAATTTGGCGAAAGCCAATTGTTGTTTTTCAGCCTTGAATCTTTCGGCCATTTGTCTTTTTCGAACTCCCATAGCTTACTTTTTACCCTTATTCTTAGCTCCAGCGTGACCCCTAAAAGATCTTGTTGGAGAAAATTCGCCTAGTTTGTGACCTACCATATTTTCTGTAACATAAACAGGGACAAATTGTCTACCGTTATGAACAGCAATAGTTAAACCCACAAAATCAGGTGTTATCATTGATGCTCTTGACCAAGTCTTGATTACGCTTTTCTTCCCAGAAGTAGCATTTTGTTGGATTTTCTTATCCAAACTATGATGAACGTAAGGTCCTTTTTTTAGTGAACGTGCCATTTCTTTTTCTTTTTATTTCTTTCTACGTTCTAATATATATCTGTTCGTGCTCTTAGACTTAGAACGCGTTCTAAAGCCTTTTGCAGGAATTCCGTTTTTAGATCTTGGATGACCACCTGAAGCTCTACCTTCACCACCACCCATTGGGTGATCGACTGGGTTCATAGCTACTGGCCTAGTCCTAGGTCTTCTACCCAACCATCTGCTTCTACCAGCTTTACCTGACACCAACAATTGATGATCTGAATTGGAAACAGCTCCTATAGTTGCCAAGCAACTAGAAAGTATAAGTCTTGTTTCACCCGACGGCAATTTAACAGTAACGAACTTACCGTCTTTCGCCATTAATTGAGCGAATGTACCAGCACTTCTTGCCATAACAGCGCCTTGTCCGGGTCTTAACTCAATACATGATATAATTGTTCCCAATGGAATATCATTTAACGGAATTGAATTTCCTATTTCAGGAGTAGCAGAGGATCCAGATGAAACTTTCTGTCCTACTTTCAAGCCGTTTTGGGCAATAACATAGCGCTTTTCACCATCAGCATATTCCAACAATGCAATAAAAGCGGTTCTGTTAGGATCATACTGAATTGATTTTACCGTTGCAAGAACACCTTGCTTATCTCGCTTAAAATCAATAACACGATATCTTCTTTTATGACCTCCACCTCTATGGCGAATGGTCATTTTTCCTTGACTGTTTCTACCTCCCGACTTTTTTAACGGAGCAAGCAAGCTTTTCTCCGGCTTATCAGTAGTAATGGCGTCAAATCCGTTTACTACTCTAAAACGCTGTCCAGGAGTGATTGGTTTTAATTTTCTAACTGACATTTCTTGTCTTTATAGATTACTGTAAAAATCAATTATATCACCTTCAGCAACATCGATAATAGCCTTTTTAATGGCATTGGTTTTACCGTGCTGGATTCCAGTTTTGGTATATCGCGACTTTCTAGTAGGAGCATAATTCATGGTTCTTACTTTTTTCACGGAAACACCATAAGCTGCCTCAACAGCATCTTTGATCTGAATTTTGTTTGCCTTAGGATCCACGACAAAACCATAACGATTGTGCAACTCACTATCCGCAGTCATTTTTTCCGTTATAATTGGCTTTATTAACACACTCATCGTTTTCCTATTTATTTAAGTTCAATTCTATACCTTCTAATGAACCTTCGAGCAATACAATATTATTTGCATTTAATATTTTGTAAGTACTTAATTCTGAGCTAGTTATAACGTCAGAACGCTCCAAATTACGCGAAGACAAATATACACCATTATTTGAATCACCCAACACAAATAAAGATTTTTTGTTTTCTAATCCCAAAGACTTTAAAACGCCAACAAAATCTTTCGTTTTTGGAGCTTCAAAGTTAAAGTCCTCAACAACCATAACCGCCTTCTCTTTCGTCTTGATACTAAGCGCAGATTTTCTAGCCAAACGTTTCACGTTTTTGTTCAATTTTTGACTATAATCTTTTGGTCTTGGGCCAAAAATTCGTCCACCACCTCTAAAGATTGGAGACTTGATACTACCTGCTCTCGCAGTACCCGTACCTTTTTGTTTCTTGATCTTTCTAGTACTACCCTTAATCTCCGCTCTTTCCTTGGATTTATGGGTACCTTGCCTTTGATGCGCCAAATATTGCTTAACATCCAAGTAAATTGCATGGTTATTTGGGTCTATAGCGAAAACATTGTCAGAAAGGTCTACCTTTCTTCCTGTTTCTTTTCCTTTAATATCTAAAACTGCTACCTTCATTACTGCCACCTTTTAATGGTTACATAAGCATTCTTATGACCAGGTACACAACCTTTAACTACTAAAAGATTTTTCTCCGGAACTATTTTTAAAACTCTAAGGTTCTGAACCGTAACTTGGTCACCACCCATTCTACCAGCCATTTTCATTCCCTTGAAAACTCTCGCAGGATACGAAGCAGCACCAATAGAACCAGGGGCTCTAAGTCTGTTATGCTGACCATGGGTTGCTTGACCAACACCGGCAAAGCCATGTCTTTTAACAACACCTTGGAAACCTTTTCCCTTTGATGTTCCAATAACATCAACAAATTCTCCTTCTACAAATACGTCAACACCAACGGTGTCGCCCAATTTGTATTCACCTTCAAAACCTTGGAACTCAATGACTCTTTTCTTGGGAGAAGTACCTGCCTTTTTAAAGTGACCTGATTCGGCCTTATTAGCACGTTTTTCTGCCTTGTCATCGAAACCAAGTTGAAGGGCACTGTACCCGTCTACCTCTTCGGTTCTGACTTGGGTAACTACGCATGGTCCTGCCTCAATGACGGTACAAGGAATATTTTTCCCATTTTCGTCAAAAATGCTGGTCATACCTACTTTTCTACCTATTAACCCAGACATATAATTATTATTTATTTATTACTTAACTATTAAACTTATTTGCAAAAAAACAGGGTCAAAAATAATTCAACCCTGAATTTATTTTTGTTTCCGTTTTTCCCTTGCACGCAGCTCAGGACATGTATATCCTGAACTTGTTCCAGGATTTGTTTCTTCTTAGCGCGATTCCGAAACAGACACTTCGACTACGCTCAGTATTTGTTCGGCTTGCAATTCTCTTAAAATCAAGAGAATCGAGTCTCACTAAACCTTGATCTCAACCTCTACACCACTTGGAAGCTCTAACTTCATAAGGGCATCAATGGTCTTGGATGAAGAACTATAAATGTCCAACAATCTTTTATAAGAACACAGTTGAAATTGCTCTCTTGATTTTTTATTTACGTGCGGTGAACGCAATACGGTAAATATCTTTTTATGTGTTGGCAAAGGAATTGGTCCTGTAACCACAGCACCGGTAGTCTTCACCGTTTTTACGATTTTCTCAGCAGATTTATCCACTAAGTTGTGATCGTAAGATTTTAGTTTTATTCTGATTTTTTGACTCATCTTCTAAAATTTAAGCGGTTACCCCTTTTGCTGCTTTAATAACTTCTTCTGCAATATTCGATGGTGTCTCAGCATAATGTGAAAACTCCATTGTAGATGTAGCTCTACCAGAAGACAATGTACGTAATGATGTTACATACCCAAACATTTCTGAAAGAGGAACGGTACCTTTTACAACTTTAGCACCTGCCCTATCACCCATATCACTGATCGTACCTCTTCTTCGGTTAAGATCCCCTACAATATCACCCATATTCTCCTCAGGTGTTATGACCTCTAGTTTCATGATGGGCTCCATTACCACTGCACCAGCAGCTTTACCTGCAGACTTATATCCCATTTTTGCAGCCAATTCGAAAGAAAGTGCATCAGAATCCACAGGGTGGAATGATCCATCTTTAAGAACCACTTTCATGGTATCCATCTCATAACCAGCCAATGGTCCGTTTTGCATTGCCATTGTAAATCCTTTCTGAACCGAAGGAATGAATTCCTTTGGAATACGGCCCCCTTTGATTTGATCAACGAACTGTAATCCAGTTCCTTCAAAATCTTTATCGGCAGGTCCCATTTCAAAAACAATATCACCAAATTTACCACGACCACCGGATTGCTTCTTATAAGTTTCGCGATGTGACGCAGTTTTTGTCAACGATTCTTTGTATTCAACTTGCGGCTCACCTTGATTCACCTCAACTTTGAATTCACGTCTTAAACGATCCACAATAATATCTAAGTGAAGCTCACCCATACCTGAAATAATGGTCTGGCCAGATGCTTCATCTGTTTTTACTTGAAATGTCGGGTCTTCTTCAGCTAATTTAACCAAAGCCATCCCCAATTTATCCACATCAACCTTAGTCTTGGGCTCAACCGCGATACCAATAACTGGATCGGGAAAGTCCATACTCTCTAAAATGATAGGATGCTTTTCAGCGGACATGGTGTCCCCAGTTTTAATATCCTTAAAACCTACAGCGGCACCAATATCGCCAGCCTCGATAAAATCAATTGCATTCTGTTTATTAGAGTGCATCTGATAAATACGAGAAATTCTTTCTTTTTTACCCGACCTATTGTTCAATATATATGAACCAGCATCCAAACGCCCTGAATAAGTTCTAAAGAAAGCTAAACGACCTACAAAAGGATCTGTCGCAATTTTAAATGCCAAAGCCGCAAAAGGCTCCTTAACATTAGGCTTCCGAGTTATCTCTAACCCAGTATCAGGATCAGTACCTACAATATCCTCTTTATCTAGGGGAGAAGGCAAATACCTACAAACGGCATCCAACAAAAATTGAACACCTTTATTTTTAAATGAAGAACCACAAATCATAGGAATTATAGCTCTATCCATAACTGCAGCCCTTAAAGCAGCATATACTTCATCCTCAGTAATGGAATCTTCATCCTCGAAGAATTTTTCCATTAAATTTTCATCATATTCAGCAACTGCCTCAATCAAGGCGGCACGATACTCGTGAACTTCTTCCTTCATCTCTTCAGGAATATCAACTACATCAAAAGTTGATCCAAAATTATCTTCGTGCCAAACTATAGCCCTATTCTTGGCTAAATCAACAATACCTCTAAAATCAGCCTCATCACCAATTGGCAATACAATAGGAACCGCATTGGACCCCAACATCTCCTTGACCTGCTTGCAAACCATTAAGAAGTTAGACCCTTGACGATCCATCTTATTCACAAAACCAATTCTAGGTACTTTATAATTATCAGCCAACCTCCAGTTAGTCTCTGATTGTGGTTCAACACCATCAACAGCACTAAATAAGAAGACCAACCCATCAAGAACCCTTAAGGAACGGTTTACCTCAACTGTAAAATCAACGTGGCCCGGGGTATCGATAATATTAAAATGGTAGGGTTTTGTTTCATCAATGACCTCACCATTCTTCATTGGAAAGTTCCATGTACAGGTTGTTGCAGCAGAAGTAATCGTGATTCCACGCTCTTGCTCTTGCTCCATCCAGTCCATAGTAGCAGCACCATCATGCACCTCTCCTATTTTATGACTAACACCCGTATAAAACAATATACGCTCTGTAGTAGTGGTTTTACCAGCATCAATGTGTGCAGCAATACCAATATTTCTTGTATATTTTAAATCTCTTGCCATTTCTTCTTAGAATCTAAAGTGGGAAAATGCTTTATTCGCTTCAGCCATCTTGTGGGTATCAACCCTTCTCTTCACTGCTGCACCTTCTTCTTTGGCAGCGGCCAAAATCTCAGCAGCCAATTTATGCGACATCCCTTTTTCATTACGCTTGCGCGCAAAACTAATAAGCCATTTCATTGCCGTCGATATCTTACGATCTGGTCTTATTTGCATAGGAATCTGAAAGGTGGCCCCTCCTACTCTTCTACTTCTCACTTCAACATGTGGCATTACATTGGAAAGTGCATCTTTCCATAACTCCAATGCTGTTTTTTCTTCATCAGTGTTCTTTTCCTCAACTATATCTATCGCATCGTAGAATACACTAAATGCAACTGATTTCTTGCCATCCCACATCATCATGTTCACAAAACGTGTCACCAATTGGTCGTTAAACCGTGGATCTGGTAATAATGGTCTTTTCTTTGCCTGTCTTTTTCTCATTGCTGTCTTTTAAAAAAGTTCTGATTACTTCTTTGGTCGTTTTGCACCATACTTAGATCTACGCTGAGTTCTACCCGCAACACCTGCTGTGTCCAAAGCACCTCTAACAATATGATATCTAACACCTGGCAAATCCTTAACTCTTCCGCCTCTTACTAATACTATCGAGTGCTCTTGTAAATTGTGACCCTCTCCTGGAATGTAAGCATTCACTTCCTTTCCATTGGTTAACCTTACCCTGGCAACTTTACGCATTGCAGAGTTTGGTTTCTTAGGAGTTGTCGTATATACCCTTGTACATACACCTCTCCTTTGAGGACACGAATCCAAAGCAGCCGATTTACTCTTCTTGGTAATCGTGGCCCTTCCTTTTCGTACTAATTGTGAAATTGTTGGCATACTATATATATGTATAAAAATTGTACCCTTTGTTTAAGGGCTGGCAAATGTAGTAATATTTCATAATAATTCAAATATTGCCAGATTAATTTTAATCTTTTTTTTTATTCAAACCAATTGCCGCTAATTCATTTTGAATAATCCCAATTCTTCATCCAATAAAACTAAAGAACTACAAAAATCACGCTATCTTTCCTAAGTATTTTATATTTTTATTATCATCAAACTATTTTTATTATGTATTTCGCAACATTTTTACCTATTTATTGCTATATTGATAGTTTATAACAAAAAGCATTGAGAAAGTTGTATTATTAAATCTGCCTCTTAAAGTTTTATTAAAATTAGTTTGGATTATTAACATGAAATTATGATTTTTGCCGATAGCTAATTCAAATAATTAAAAAATGAGAACAAATTTAAATGGAATCTTAACGCTGTTATTGGCGTTTGTTGTGCACATTACATTTGCACAGGAGAAAACGATTTCCGGTACGGTTACAGACCAAGACGGTCTACCCCTTCCCGGAGTTAATATCGTCGTAGTAGGTACCACGACAGGTACCCAGACCGATTTTGACGGTAATTATTCAATTAGAACCGAAGAAGGTCAAACACTTTTGTTCACTTATATTGGACAAAAAGACGTCAGACAAGTAGTAGGTGCAGGCAGTACAATGAGCGTGCAAATGCTTGAAGACGCACAAGCTCTTGAAGAGGTGATTGTCACCGCTCAAGGTATTAAAAGGGAAAAGAAAGCCTTGGGATACGCTGTGAGTTCAGTGGACGAAGAAGCTCTGGAGCAAAGAGCAGAAGGTGATGTTGCCCGTGTACTTGCCGGTAAAGCTTCCGGAGTCCAGATTACAGCTGCCGGTGGTATGTCTGGATCTGCAACTAGTGTTACCATTCGTGGTCTTAGTTCATTCAGTGGAAGTAACCAGGCCTTGTTCATCGTAGATGGTGTTCCTTTTAGTAATGACACCAATAGTGCTGGTGATTTCTTAGATGGTAACACAGGTTCATCCCGTTTCTTGGATCTTGACCCAAACAATATTGCCAATATTGAAATTCTAAAAGGTTTGGCAGCAACCACGTTATATGGTACATTGGGTAAGAACGGTGTAATTTTGGTCACAACCAAGGCAGGAGCTGCTACAGGTGGGATTAAGAAAAACGAAATTTCAGTAAGCACTTCGTATTTTACAAATGAATATGCTTCGTTACCTGATTATCAAAGCTCTTACGGAGGTGGTTTTGATCAAGCTTTTGGATGGTTCTTCAGTAACTGGGGACCAAGTTTCAGCAAAGGTGGTACAGCAGGTTGGGGTGGTCAATCATCTATTGATGACAATGGCACATTGGCCCATCCTTATTCCACAACGGCTATTGCAGCTACAAGGGAAGCTTTTCCTGAATTGCAGAATGCCAGATATGATTATAAGCCCTACAGCTCAGTTGAGGATTTCTTCGCACCAGGGCATGTTACAAATACTTCTGTGAACTTTTCAGGAGGATCTGAAGATGGGAATACAACCTTTAATGCCAACTTGGGTCATTTAAATGATGTAGGTTTTACACCGGGCAACAAATTAAATAGAATAAACTTTTCAGTTGGCGGTCGTTCTAAACTTAGCAATAAATTTACCATTGCAGGTAGTATGAACTATTCACGAACTGATTACGACACTCCACCAGTTGCAGCGAGTAGGGGTAACGGGGGTATTAGTTCAAACTCAATATACGGAGCCGTTCTTTTTACACCAAGAAGTGTTGATTTGATGGGACTTCCTTATGAGAATCCAATTACTGGCGGTAGTGTTTACTATAGAAATGGTAACGATATTGTCAACCCAAGATGGGTAGGTGACCATATCAAGTTCAACCAACTTACAAACCGTTTTTATTTCAATACCTCGCTTAACTATGAGTTGAGTGAAAATCTTGCTGTCTCATGGAGAACAGGATTGGATTTCTATAACGAACGCAACACGCAATTTTCCGATAGAGGAGGGGTAGAATTCGAATTTGATATCTTCGGTTTCTTAAACACTTATGACAATAACAATACCATTTGGGATCATACAGCTTCTTTAAATGGTAATTATGACCTGTCAGAAAAAATTGGCATGACTTTTAACGTTGGTGCCAATGCCAGGGCTGATGACTTTGATCTTTCAGGTGTAGCCAGTACGGGTCAAATTGTTTTCGGTATAAGAAGACACTTCAATTACGAAAACCAGAGACCGCTCCAATTTTCACAAAAACGAAATATTGTTGGTGTATTTGGTGATGTTAGTTTTGATTATGACAATTATCTTTTCTTAAATGTCAGTAGTAGAACAGACTGGGTATCTAACTTGATCAAGGAAAATAGAAGTTTAACATATCCTGGAGTTAGTTTGTCTTTCTTGCCAACTGCTGCATTTGAAGGATTGAAGTCTGAAAATGGCTTAAACTACTTGAAATTAAGAGCTAGTTATGGTACCTCTGCAAACTTCCCGACTGGGTATCCTACGGTAAGTGTTGTAGAACAAAATACCCAAGCTTTTGGAGAGGGTGGTGAAATTACTACGAACCAAGTAGATAACTTCCGTGCCAATCCTGAATTAAAGCCTGAATTGCTTAAAGAGTTCGAAGTAGGTTTTGAAAGTAAATTTTGGAAAAACAGGGTTTCCTTTGATGCTACCTATTATGATAGACGTACTGACGATTTGATCGTTTTTGAACCGCTATCCCCTTCTACCGGATTTACATTGACTCAAAGTAATATTGGGCAAATCAGTAATAAAGGTTACGAGGCAGATTTGGGAATTGATCTCTTTAGAAATGAAGATGGTTTCAACTGGAATACCAGTGTTAACTTCTTTGCGAATAAGGAAGTTGTTGAAGAGCAGGAACAGGATATTATCTTCTATTCCGGTAATTCAGCGCTTTGGATTGGAGCTAATGCTGCAATCAAGGGAGAATCATTGGGTACTATTGTTGGTACGGCCATACAGCGTGATGCTGCTGGTAACTTAATAACCAACGATGCTGGTAATTATGTTATTGCTGAATCTGATTTGGATGGAAATGTGCCAATCATTGGTGATGCCGTTCCTGATTACACCATGAACTTTATCAACAGTCTATCGTATAAAAATTGGAGATTAGGTTTCCAGATCAATCATATTAAAGGAGGGGACATCATGTCTAGTACAATTGCCACCTTATTAGGTAGGGGTTTGATTGTAGAGACAGAAAATCGTTTGAATACATATATCCTTCCTGGTGTTAACCAAAACTCTGGAGAAGCTAATGATATTCAATTGAACAACTCAACCTATTATTTTAGCAACTTGTTGTTCGGACCTGCTGAGCTTAAAATTTATGATGCATCAGTAATTCGTTTACAAGAGGTTTCATTAGGTTATTCGTTACCACAGAAGTTCTTGGAGAAAACTCCTTTTGGATCTTTAACGTTTACGTTGCAAGGTTTCAACCTTTGGTACGACGCATATAACACTCCTGATGGTGCTAACTTTGACCCCAATGTTGCGGGTGTTGGTGTTGGTAACGGTCGAGGGTTCGACTTCCTTAACGGTCCAAGTACCAGAAGATATGGTATGAGCGTAAAGATGACATTTTAAAAATTGCTAATTTAATTAAGTAAAATATTATGAAAAAAATAATTAAATATATGCTTGTTGCATTCATAGGAGGTAGTTTTCTAAACTCCTGTGAGACGACTGAGCTAGACCTAAGAACGAGTCCTAATGACTTGGCCGCCGATCAGGCAGATCCAAACTTGCTATTGAATTCTATTCAATTTGCATATGCAGCCAACATGGTAGCTATGAATGATATAGGGTCTGAATTAACACGGATTGACAACATGTCTGGAAGGGATTATTTCAATAATTACCCTGGAGCGACCTTAAATTTTATTTGGTCACGTACCTACAGTAGTGCCGGTTCCGGCGTTGGTGCTGGTGTGAGTGTTGGTATGTTAACCAACTTGAAAGGTTTGGAGGACATTAATGCCAATTCTGACATCAACTACAATTTTCACGTAGGTGTCAGTAAGGCTATGTATGCGCATCAATTGATGTTATTAGCTGATTATATGGGCAGTGCTGCGTTCTCAGAAGCCGGTAATCCTGTAGAGTTCCCAGCTCCGAATTTGGATGATGGGCCTACCGTTTATGCAGGAGCATTGGCCTTATTGGATGAAGCTGAAGCATTATTGAGTGGCGACGCACCTGATTTAGGTGCTGACGATTTCTTTTATGGAGGAGATGCTACCCAATGGATCAAAGCCATTAATTCAATTCGCCTAAAAGCTTATGCGACCACAAATAACACCTCGGCTTTTAATGCGGTGATTGCAGGTGGCGATTTTATCAGTGATACAGCAGATGACTTTCAGTTTCAATTCGGATCAAGAGAATTGCAGCCTGATACTAGACACCAAGATTTTGCAGATGATTATACACCTAGTGGTGCTAATATCTACTATTCAAACTATTTAATGGAGACCATGCTTGAAAAAGATGATCCACGAATTCGTTACTATTTCTATCGTCAGATAAATGGTACTCCTGGTGCAAATGATATCAATGGTGATTTCGTTGAGGCTGATGAAGAATTATTAGCTTGCTCCTTGGTAGTGCCCCCACAACATTATATCGATGGTGGCTTTACCTACTGTAGTGTAGACAATGGGTATTGGGGACGCTCTCACGGAAACGATGAAGGTACACCTCCTGATGGCTTCCAGAGAACTGCAGCTGGTGTTTATCCTGCAGGTGGTCGTTTTGATGATAATAGTTTTGGTGGTGTTGGTCTAGGTCTTGGTGGCGGTGGTGCAGGAATTGAGCCTGTGATCCTAGCTTCTTATGTTGATTTTTGGAGAGCCGATATGGCTGCAAGTGATGCCGATAAGGCGACATTCATGCAAGCTGGTATGGAGAAATCGATTGCCAAAGTTCAAGGCTTTGGAGCCTTGGATGCTAATGCAGACAAGTCTTTTGAGCCAATCGCTACAGATGTTACAAGATACATTGATGGCATAGTTGGTGATTTTAATGCTGCCTCTGGTGATGATAAGGAAAACATCTTTGCTGAGCAATATTGGATTGCCTTGTATGGTGGCGGTACTGAAGCCTTCAACTATTATAGAAAAACTGGGTATCCGACTACGCTTACGCCAAATTGGGAACCAAATCCAGGGCCATTCCCTAGATCATTTCTGATACCACAAAACGAGGTTGTTACCAACCCTAGTTTGACACAAAAAACAACGCTGACCGAACAGGTTTTCTGGGATACCAATCCTGCAAGTCCAACGTTCCCTGTAGCGAATTAACTAACTAAATAAGAAATAAGATGAAAATTAATTATAAAATTTTTACTGTTCTTGCACTAACATCACTGATGTTCACCTCATGTGATGAAGGGGATGCGGTTGTTGACGACGTAACTGCTGGAACTGAAAGAGGTGCGATCTTAAGAACTGTTAATGTTACTTCCAATGAATTACCTATTGGTGTAGCCGATGGTTTTTTTGGAGTTGAACTTGAAGTTCAAGACTCTGAAATGGGTAATTTGGTGACATCTATAGATGTATTCGCTAATTTTAGAGATGAGACGCCAGATAATGGTAAGGGAGCAACTACTCCAGAAGCTATGGTTGAGAGCATTTCTCCATCATCGTTTACAACTGGCGAATTTGGCCTACCAAGATTTAGCTACGAAGTAACTTTACCGGCACTTTTAAGTGCTACGGGTGTTGCTGAAAGTGACATTGATGGTGGTGACCAATTTAGGGTTCGTTTTGAATTGATATTAAGCGACGGAAGAACCTTCTCATTTGCCCAAAACTCTGGTACATTGACAGGATCATACTTTAGCTCACCGTTTTTATACTCTGCAACAATTGTTTGCCCTCCAACCCCTCCTAGTGCAGGTGATTGGATATTTGACATGGCCGATGCCTATGGCGATAGCTGGAACGGAGCTTTTTTAACGGTAACTTTAGATGGAACCGAATATATATTCGAGGTTGATGCTGCCGAGGCTACTGGCTCTGTAGAAACACTTACGGTACCCGTAGGATCTGAGGTAATTTCTATTCAATTTACTTCCGGTCCCTGGGACGGAGAAATAGCATACACTATTACTGCGGCCAATGGTAACGTAATACTATCGCAAGAATCCTATGCAGCGACTACTCCCACTCCTGGTGTGGAATTGATCAATTACTGTATAAAGAACTTTTAATAGCAATTACATAGATTACAAAAAGGCCCAACTCAGTTTGGGCCTTTTTTTATTTCATTTTTCTGGCCTGTAATAAATTGAATTAATACCGACTTATATATGAATAGGTCATATCACAAATAAAAAACCAAGGCGATTAAAATACGGGCTTTAAATAAGCAGCGGTTCATCAATAGAAAAAAAAAAGAGGCCCTATACACTGGTCCAAAAGGCATATTGTAACTGTTGGGCATTGACAAATAGGGTACAAATGACATTGGAAAAAATGGAATCAATTTATATATTCACCAGCTGTTCTGGCTTTTGTATGAATGCCATTGAAAGTTTGTTGGATAATTGGTAATTTTAGCTATTAGCAAGTCTTGATATTTAGGCGGCTTAATTGCTTCACTGCATCGCAAATATTATCGGAGACCACAGTAAATGCTCCAAATAATAATGTATTTTTGATTAAAATTGAATTGATGAAAACAAACTTTTTTCGGTTAACTACACTGCTATTCATGCTTTTAGTTTCAATAGCATGGCTTCAGTCCTGCTCCGAAGATGATATATCGGCAGAGGACCCACAAATTATTACTGAGGAACCCGAAGAACTCGAGAATGAAGAACTTGAGGTAATTGTTATTGAGGAACCTGATTTTACGCCTGAGGGAATTGTTGAAGTATTTAACGCGGATAAGGTAGACGACAATTATATTTTGGTTAATGATGCCGCTGCTAACAGGGTCTTCCTCATTAACAAAGAGGCACGATTGCTGCATGAATGGAGCCTTACAAATAATATTGGCAATGACGCATTCCTTTTGCCAAACGGAAAGCTTTTGGCCTCATTGGAGTCTGATGACCCCCAGATTAAATTGGGAGGAAAGGGCGGAAGACTGCAAATAGTGGCTCCTGACGGAACTGTGGAATGGGATTTTATATATTCCTCATTAAATGGAGAAACGCACCATGACGCTGAAATGCTACCCAATGGGAATATTATCGCAATGGTCTGGCAAAGGTTTTCCACAGAAGTGGCGACACAGGCAGGTTTTATGTTGGAAGATGATGTATTTCCAGAATCGATAATTGAAATTAACCCGGCCACGGACGAAATAGTTTGGGAATGGCATTCCTGGGACCATTTAATTCAAGACCACGATCCAACCAAGGACAATTTTGGTGTAGTTTCCGAACATCCTGAACGTATTGACATTAACTATGTTCCAAAATCGGAAACGGTAGCCGATGTTAAAGGAGATATTATGCATGCCAATGCTATTGCCTATGACGAAGTGAATGATGTCATTTTATTAAGCATAAACTTTTATTCCGAGGTCTGGGCCATTGACCATAGCACCTCAACTGTAGAGGCTGCCGGACAAAGTGGGGGAAATTATGGTAAAGGCGGAGATCTTATTTACCGCTTTGGTAATCCCCAAACTTATCAGAATTCATTGGGATCTCGCTTATTCCATAACAACCATTTTCCCAATTTACTTAAAGGCGAAGACCAAGGCAAATTACTCATGTTTTCGAATGGAAACGACTTAGGGCAATCCACTGTTTTTGAATTGGAACTTCCTTCCGCCTATGATTTACAGACAAATTCAAATAATGAACTTAAGATAACTTGGAGTTTTACAGATCCTGAACTCTATTCACCCAAGGTTTCTGGAGCTGTACCACTTCCCAACGGAAATATCCTTATTACCGAAGGTACGTTCGGATTCTGGGAAGTAACCCGTGAGAAAGAAGTAGTTTGGAAATGTAATATTCAAGGATTCATTTGGAGGGGATACCATTATGCTAAAGATGCCCCCGAAATAAAACTTTTGGGTCTTTAGTTGTTATACATACAGGATATTTCTCAACATTACCCCTATTCATACTGAGAAAATAATATTATATATTTAGGAACCTTTTTTATGGGCTAATGATGAAGAAAATTATACCTTCAAAATTGTTGCATACTATTCAAGCTTTTTCAATGAAAAATATTATAATTTTAATAGTTCCCTTCGCCTTTTTTCTCTTTTCATGCCAAAGAAATGAATCAAAAGATGGCTCCTCCCCTGCTGAAAAAAATAGTACAAGTGAAACTATTACAAAAGTTTTTGAAAAAATAAGTAGTGAACAGAGTAATCTGGTTTTTTCAAATACCATTACGGAGAACATCGGGACTTTGGAAAACCTTTTTAATTTTGATTATTTCTATAATGGTGCGGGTGTAGGCTTGGAAGATATTAATAATGATGGCCTTTTGGATGTGTTTTTCACTGGTAATCAAGTAGCTAACAAATTATACCTGAATGAAGGCAATTTAAAATTCAAGGATATTTCCGAAGCAGCTGGTATTAATATTGGGAAAAAATGGTCAAATGGCATCACATATGTCGATATAAACAATGATGGACAAATGGACATCTATGTTTCACAAGGTGGTCCCAACACCCGTTTTGATCGAAAAAACCTCCTCTTTGTGAATAATGGTGATCTTACCTTTTCTGAAAAAGCTGAAGAATACGGATTGGCCGATTTAGGTATATCTACCCAGTCGAGTTTTTTTGATATGGACAATGATGGGGATTTGGATTGTTTTGTAATGAATGAAAATGAACTTTATGGAGTTGACCCCATGAATTTATACAGAATGGTCAATGAGAATGATGAGTCGCAATATTTTAACAGCTCGCATTTATATCGTAATGATAATGGAAAATTTGTTGACATTACCAAAGCTGCCGGTATACAAAGACCTATTTTCGGTTTAGGGTTATGCATAAGTGACATTAACAAGGATGGTTGGTTAGATATATATGTTGCCAGCGATTATTACATTCCCGATGCCCTGTTCATCAATAACGGAAATTCGACATTCACGGATCAAATCAAAGAATTCACCCAACACACCTCCTACTTTGGAATGGGAATGGATATTGCTGATATCAACAATGATAATTTACAGGACATTTTTGTTTTGGATATGTCTTCTACCGATCATGTTCGATCAAAAACCTTAATGGCTTCGATGAGTACAGATCGCTTTGACTATCTAGTGAATGAGGCAGATTTTCATTATCAGTATATGTTCAATTCCCTGCAATTGAATCTCGGGAATAACAAATTCAACGACATAGCCCAACTTACTGAAACTGCCAATACAGATTGGAGCTGGTCAGTACTTATGTCAGATTTTGACAATGACCAAGATGCGGATATATTTATTACCAATGGGTACAGAAGGTATGCCTTGGACAATGACTTGCAGATCAAAGTTTTTGAAGCGAAAAGAAAATACGGCAACAATATGCCGCTACAAATAAAAAAGGATCTTTATAATCTAATGCCATCAGAAAAGCTTCAAAACATATTATATCAGAACAATACCGATTTAAATTTTGAAGAAAATGCAAAAGAGTGGGGCCTTGATGATTTTTCATTCAGCAACGGTGCGGCACAAGGTGATTTGGACAATGATGGTGATCTTGATTTGATAGTGAATAATATGGATGAGAATGCTTTTCTTTATAAAAACCTTACCTCTGACAGTAAAAAGGCCAATTTCCTAAAGGTCAAAACCAAGGGCTTAAACTCCGAACCTTTTGCCCAAGTCAAGATTTCTTACAATGGTAAGTCCCAAGGTATTGAACAAAAGAGAACTAGAGGCTACAGGTCCTCACAAAGCAATATCATTAATTTTGGCTTGGGACAGCATACGATAATAGATACTGTGTCGATAACTTGGGTGAATGGTAAAGTAGAGGAAAAATTAAATGTAGCCTCGAACAGTGTTGTGGAATTTGATATCAAGAATGCTACTGAATCTCTGAAAAAGACTGAACTACCAAAAAACACTATTTTCAATAAGCTCGATATAAATGATCTAGGTATCGATTTCGTACACTCTGAAAATTTCTTCAATGATTTTGAGACCGAAGTGTTATTGCCCTATAAACAGTCTACAAGTGGTCCGCTCATATCAAAAGGTGATGTCAATGGCGATGGGAAAATAGATTTTTATATTGGAGGGGCATCTGGGCAATCTGGGCAATTGTTTCTTCAAGGAAACAACCGGTTTATAAAAACAAAATCCAAAACTTTTGAAGAAGATAAAGGGTATGAGGATATGCAATCTGTATTCTTTGATTTTGACAGCGACCAAGATTTAGACCTGTATGTAGTTAGCGGTGGTAATGAATTCCAAGAAAATTCATCCTATTATTCGGATAGGATTTATATTAATGATGGTTCAGGTAATTTCTCCAAATTCAATAGTCCAGTCTTGAATACTTTCCCTAAGAGCGGCAAAACAGTAAGCATATTGGATTTTGACCAAGACGGAGATAACGATATACTTGTAGGCAATAGAAATATTCCTAAAAACTATCCCATACATGGCCCTTCCACGCTTTATGAAAATATTGGAGGGAATATTAGGGATGTAACCAAGACCATTGTGCCCCAACTCCTTGATTTTGGTATCATTAATGACATTGTTGTCACTGATTTCAACAAGGATGGCTGGGATGATTTCATCGCCGTAGGAGAATGGACTCCTATTGGATTTTTCAGTAACATGAATGGCGAATCATTTAAACTAATCGAATATGAAGGTATTAATGATAAAGGTTGGTGGTTTTCAATTAATGAAACAGATATCAATAATGATGGATTCAACGATTATATTATTGGAAATGTGGGCCTCAATATTAAGTTTAAAGCCAATCAAGAAAAACCACTCAAGATTTATGCCAATGATTTTGACAACAACGGAATAAATGATGTGGTTCTTAGTAAAAAGTACAAAGGAGAATATGTCCCCGTTCGTGGTAGGGAATGTTCCTCGCAACAAATGCCTTTCATTAAAGAAAAGTTTGGTACTTATTCCGAATTCGCGAATGCAACCCTTACCGATATTTATGGTGATCAACTAACAACCTCCTATAAAAATGAGGCGACAGCGTTTAACTCCATACTTTTATTGAATGACGGCAAAGGTAATTTTGAAAAGAAAAATCTCCCTATTCTAGCACAACAATTTCCCATATTGAATAGTGTTTTCCTTGATTTAAACAATGACGGTTATGAGGATTGCATTGTTGCTGGAAATATTTATGAAACCGAGGTGGAAACGACAAGATTGGATGCTATTTCTGGCACTGTCTTAATATCAAACGGACAGGATGGATACAAAACTTTAAATTATGAAAAAGCAGGACTATACTTAAACGGTAATGTTAAAGACATTAGCCTTCTAAGCCTTCAAAATATGAACATATTACTGAATTCGGTAAATAATGATCGCTTAACCGCACATAAAATCGTTCTTCTTAAAGAATAATTAACATACATTATAAATCAAAATTCTTATTTTTGGAACCAATAAAAAATCAAATAATGAAAAAGTCAATTTATTTAATGATATCCTTGGCAATATGCAGTTTCTCATATGGTCAATATGCTGGACAAACAGCTACGAATATGTCTGCCGGTAATGGTGGAGTTGCAGGAGGCGAAATTGCTGCTCTGTTGGGTCCAATCAGTGAAAACAAGAATAAGAATGCAGATATATATGCAGGTTTTCAAGGGTCCCCTTATACTTCCAATGAATTTGCCATGACAACCATGTATTACGGTGATGAAAATCTTGGAAAGATTTATTACCGATATAATGCCCTTAATGGAGAAATAGAAATTAAGAACAGTACAAGAGAAAGTGAAGAGATTAAAAGTTTATCCCGAGACAAAAAAGTAAGTATCTTGGTTGATGGGAAAAAAATGAGTTTTATGACCTTTGTCACCGCCAAGGATAATACTTTAAATGGTTATCTCATTACATTAAGTGATAATGGCGAATTTAAATTGTTTAAAAGAACACATGTTAAATATACTGAAGGAAAACCTGCAGCGAATTCATTCGTGAA
>CBDUKE010000045.1:0-23234 GCA_965367725.1 uncultured Maribacter sp.
TTCTTTCCACTAATTTAAGGAATAAATCGCAGCGATCTCAAAGCAAGCTTACCTTATACAAAAACTAATCCTGTAAGGTAACCCATGGGCGAGACGCTCTAGTCTATCAAGGGTGGTTGGGGTAAATTTAAGAAGCTTAGAGTGACCGAAAAAATGCAAATAATAATCAGGTAATATTTTAAGGCAATAATGAATGTCCAAGATCAATTAAAATCATGGGTGCAGCATAAAAGAATAAATGCTCTTTATTCATCTATAAAACGAATATAATGATCATACCTTTTAAATATATCGGCTACGTAATCAAAAGGTTCCTGACCACGCACATACCCATATTCAATTTCTTCTTTATTATAGTTTTGGGGATACGTAAGTGCCAGAATCATCTGATCTACCTGCCCATCCCAAACATTGGGGTCTAATTGATTTAACGTCGCCAATTTTTGCGCATCTTTTACATGAAAATACCCGCAATTGTATGAGGCCAGTGTAAATTTAACCCGCTGTACACTGTCTTTAATACCATTAAATGCATCATAAAGTATTTTTAAATATTGGGTGCCACCACGAATATTATCTTTTGGATCCAACCTGTCTTTTATTCCCATGTCTTCAGCCGTCCCTGGCATCAGTTGCATTAAACCTGTCGCTCCGGACCATGCATTGGCCTCATTTCTAAAATTGGATTCCTGATAAATGAGTGCAGCCAAAAGGCGCCAGTCCCAATTGATTTTTTTGGCATGGGTTTCTATGATCTCATCGTACTGGCTAATCTCATTCGTATTTACACTATAAAAATCACTTTTCACCCGATTTTTAAAACTTCTTTTGTTTTTAAAGTACTTGTTATAAATCACATTATACTCTGGCTGTTTTCTGTATTCCTTTATCCATGTATTGGTAGCTTCCAATAGCTGCGGGGAATTTGGCCGTACGGCCCAAGCTATTCTTTGTGAAAAACTTACCGGTACGTTCGTATCCAATATTGGGGAATAGGAAGAATTTATGCTGGCCAAGTTTTTATCGGCAATGGTGTATTTTATCTTATTCTCTGCCACCATTTGGATTATTTCATCCGTGGATAGGTTGCCTTCCAAAGTATCAATGATAATTTTACCACCCATTTCTTTGGATAGGTTATTAAGTCTTTTAAAATAAGAGGTGTTTTCACGAATAGAAACCGTATCTCCAATAAGTTCCAAGGGATTCTGAATAATACTTTTTTTTATATTATCCAGCGTCATATTTCGCCAGTTCGCGGGTTTTTTTTGAACCAATACCTGTTTGGTCAAATATAAATAATCTGTAAAGGCAGCTACCTTTTTTCTATCCTCGGTAATTGCCAGGCCATAGGCCACAATATCGGCATGTCCTTTGATTAAATTGGGAAGCAACATATCTAGGTTGTTAGAGATCTTGATTTCCAATTCAAGTTGTAAATGATCTGCCAGGCGTTGCAGTAATTCATATTCATAACCCATAGGTTTGCCTTTGTATAAGAAATAGCTGGTACTACTGTAAGCTAACAACACTTTAAGTTTACCGTCCTTTTTTATTTCGTTAAGATCTCTTGTAAAAGGTTTGGTTGCCGCTAGTTTTGTTGGGGATTTATCCGGATTGCAGTTTATGGAAAGCGTAAGAACAAGTAAGACGACAAAAATGCCAAGACTATTTTTCATAGGTTTTTAGTAGTACCTCAATCTATTTTTTCTTTTTAAAGATATCAATTTAATTAATAAACATACTTTTCTGTTTTTTCTGGGTGGTAAGTTGTTGTCGTACTTTGGAGTTGGATTTAATCTAGGGAGGTAGAACTTCGTTTTACGCTCTAATTTATGAAAGTATTGTCCAGGCAATCAATTTGGTGGTTAACCATACTTATAAATGTATTTTCTTAATGCTTGAACTTAAGGGCTTCCTTTTCTAAAACTTGGTTTTTTAGATTGGACAATAGTAATGGGGAATGTCTATCCTTAAATGGAATAACATCCTCGGAAAATAGTTTTAGCTGTAATTTACCAGAACCTTTGTGAGGTTAAATGACTGTTTTCTTGATATGTTCAGAAGTTTTAAATTATAAACAGTAGCACATACAATGCCCATATAAAGCAAAAAGCACAAAAAACATACAAGACGTATGATAAAGTAGATTTTTTATTCATAATACCGTGGTTTATATATAGATAACAGTATTATGAACACATTAAATATTTACCTATCGGGAAAAGGTTGGAATAATCGATGTAGGGAAATAAATCAGTTTAAGTGTACTTTATATTCTTTAAGAGGAAATCGTAAAAAATCTGTAAAACCTTAAAATATAGCTGTTTATCGATGAAAAACCATGCTGTTTAGCCTAAGGTTTTCTTTAGGGCAACACTAAATCGTTCCATATCGGCCATGCTTCCTGTGCTTATTCGAGCCCAATTATAAAAAGGGGGAAAGGGTCTGCCAATTAAAACATTTTCACGCTGCATGGCACTTATCATTTCGTTTATTGGTCTACCCGTTTTAAAGAAAATAAAATTCGTGTGCGATCTTATATATTCAAGCCCTAAATCATCCAAAGTGCTATAAATATGTTTTTTGGCTTCCATGTTATTTAAAATGCTGAATTTGTAGAACTCATCATCCTTTAAAGCTGCTTTGGCAGCTTCTATGGCCAATGTATTGGTATTGGCCATTACACTTGCCTTTAATTTATTGGCGATATCGGGCCTAGCGACCAAATATCCGACGCGTAAACCTGCAAGTCCATATATTTTGGAGAACGTCTTGGAAACAATAATATTACGACCCGCTTTGACCAGTTCAACCATTGAGGGATAGTCAGGCTCAGTAATAAAGTCGTAGTACGCCTCATCACTGAATATCACCGCTTTACTATCTTGTGTTTTACAAAAATCAATCAATTTATTTTTGTCCAATAACGTTCCTGTAGGGTTATTGGGATTACAAATGAAGATCAATTTGGTTTTGTTATTTACTTTGCTGGCCATAGCTCCTAAATCATGCTCCATTTGATCATTGACAGGTACTCTATGAACCTTTGTCCCAAAAGTCTCGGCATAGCTGAGCATAGCTTGAAAGGTAGGGTCAGCAGCAATTATTTCGCCATCTCCAAAACCGCCAAAAGTCAAACCAGCTGCTTTTAATCCTTCAGTAGAACCGCCAGTGATTACAATGTGGTCTTTAGAAACTCCTTCTTTTTCGGCAATCTTTTCGGTAAGGGTTGATAATGTTCTGAAAGGATAACGACATCCTACATCAAAATTATTGGAAATCACTTCCCTAACCCGTTTAGATGGTCCGTACGGGTTTTCATTGGCATTAAGTCTTGCCAATGGGTCACTGTTAATTGGGTATTGTGGCGGCTGGAAAGAAAAAGCGTCAAACCCTCCTAAAAGGGCAAAGCTACCGGATAATCCTACTGTTTTCAGCCAATTTCTTCGATCTATATTTCTCATAGGTTCTTCTTATGAGAAATAAGTTACAAAAATTGATTATAAGAGGAGTGTGTTAATAAATAAAATTACAATTGAAATTCTTCATTATTTCGATCTTCTCCAGCAATTTCATCTACTTTAAAGACGTCTTTCAAGATATAGGCCGCAAGAATTACAATTCCACCAATAAGCAAGGGCAAAGCAAATTCCCAGTTTAATATCTTGAGGATACTTCCTACAATAATGGCTAAAGTACCGGCAACCATGGCAAAATTCCAAATTAATTGATTTGTAGTGTTTTTTGCCTTTCGATCATCATCAAGAAAATAAGCCGTTCCTTCCAGAATAAACCATAAAACGAAAGATATTGCGATGATTACCTGAAATAATACGGTGTAGGGAAAATCCATGATCCTGAAAATACCATTGGTAGTCCAGAAAAAAACAAGTACCATTTTAACATAGTCAACAAAGTGTCTCGATGCTTTTTTAAAAAACCGAAAAACATAGAGTATACCTATGGCAGCAAACGATACGAGCATTACCTGTTTGGCCATTGGCCACTCCAGGATTTTCATCAACATGCCCATTAATAAAACGACTATTGAAAGCCTTAATGGCATTGTCAAGATCTTTTTATATGTGCTCATAACATCTTGTTTATAACTCGTATAAAATGATTTAACGATTAAATCACCTTAATATTGGCTTTTAACCCTTCCATTATACCTAGAATATTGTTTACAGTTTCCTTTAAATAATACTTGATCAATACATGGGGTATGCGAATGGTGGTAAATCCATTTTTAAACGAATGCATTGTCTTTTCTAAATCATTGATGGCCTGCTCATGGGTCATCATATGATATTCTGCATCAATCTCAATATTAAGTTTGACTCGTGAGATGGCGATATCAACGGATTTTTTTCCGTCCCACCATTCCAACATTCCTTTTACACCGGCTTCCTTTAAACCATAGTACAGCTGTATGGCTTCTACAGGTGTATTATGCAACTCGATCAACTTCACCATTCGGGTTTGGTGTTGTTCACAAAGTTCAACGCCTAATCGGTCCATTGAATTTTTGTGTCTTAAGTAATCAAGGTTTTTGCTACATTCTAAACATGTCATTTAAATAGGTTTTGATCTTGATTTGGGACTATAATAACCCTGTACTTTTCGGATTATTATATAACATCGATGTATGACACCCCACTTTTAGATGAACTGCAAATTTTTAGATGAACTGCATTTTAAAATGTTAAAACTGTGGTGAAAGTCAAATTTTATAAAGTACATATTTCGACATTCAGTATAGCAGCGATAAATATTCCATTATATTTAACTTCAATTATAGGATAAGGATAAATAGTCATGAATATTAAGAAATCAAACCTGCTCGCATTACTGCTTTTAGCACTGTTCATCAGTGGATGCAAGAACGAGTCCCCACCTCAGAATACTATTCAAAAAGTAGTTGGGAAGCCCTTATTGAATGTAGCAGAGGCAAATAGATTAGTAAGTTTGCCTTTGGGTTGTATGCAGGTTGAATACCCTAATAAATTGGGTCAAAGTTTAAATGATTCAACACACTTGAAAAATCCGAAAACCTTGCATCCAGCATTTTATGGTTGTTATGATTGGCATTCGTCCGTACACGGTCACTGGTCTTTGGTTTCACTATTAAAGCGTTTTCCTAATTTGGAAAAGGCAGAAACCATACGGAAAAAATTAAGGGAGAATATTTCTAAAGAGAATATCGAAACTGAAGTAGCTTATTTTGGGATGAAAGGTAATAAGACCTATGAACGTACCTATGGTTGGGCCTGGATACTGAAATTATCGGAAGAACTACAAACCTGGGATGACCCCATGGCGAAGGAACTCCATGCAAATCTGCAGCCTTTGGTGACAATTGTTGTCCAGGGTTATCTTGATTTTCTTCCAAAACTAAATTACCCTATTCGTGTAGGAGAGCACAGTAATACCGCTTTTGGAATGTCATTGGCCTGGGACTATGCCAAAACCGCTAACAATACGGAGCTTCAGAAAGTTATTGAAAGTAGTGTAAACCGCTTTTATATGAGTGACAAAGCATGCCCTTTGAGTTGGGAGCCTAGTGGGTTTGATTTTCTATCACCCTGTCTTCAAGAAGCAGATTTGGTTCGCAAGGTCTTAACGCCAGCAAAATTCAAAACCTGGTTTAATGCTTTTCTCCCACAATTGGTCAAACCTACCTTTCAATTGGAAACAGGAAGAGTTTCCGATAGGACCGATGGTAAATTAGTGCATATCGATGGCCTTAATTTTAGTCGGGCTTGGTGTTTGTATGGAATTGCAGAATCACTACCTGAGTATTCCCATTTAAAGCAAATCGCCAGTGAACATATAAATTATTCCTTACCAAATATCGTAGATGATAATTATGAGGGTACACATTGGCTGGGAACTTTTGCATTATACGCTTTAAACCAATCAGAATAGGATGTTCAAAAAAATAGGACCAGGAGTGTTGATAGCAGCTGCCTTTATAGGCCCTGGTACCGTAACAGCTTGCACTTTGGCAGGTGTTGGCTTTGGTTATGCCTTGTTGTGGGCGATGTTACTCTCCATAATAGCAACTGTGGTATTGCAGGAAATGTCCGCGAGATTGGGAATAATCACGCAAAATGGTTTGGCAGACGCCATTAAGAATGAGCTAAAGACCCCATGGATTAGAATGTTGTTAATTGGTATTGTATTAGCTGCCATAGTAATCGGTAATGCCGCGTATGAAGCGGGTAATATTGGAGGGGCCACTTTGGGCATGGACGCGTTATTCGGTGAAGAATATTCTGCTTTTTATCCTTTTGTCATCGGCGGATTGGCCTTTATACTGCTATACATAGGGAGTTATAAAGCGCTGGAAAAGGTCTTTGTGACTTTGGTTTTGCTAATGAGCCTTTCGTTTCTTTTGACGGCCATAATCACCAAACCCGATATGCTGGAAATAGTCAAGGGCATGTTCGTACCTAGCGTACCTGATGGAAGTATATTAATGATCATAGCTTTGGTTGGCACTACCGTTGTGCCCTATAATCTATTTTTACATGCATCATTGGTAAGTGAAAAGTGGAAAAGTAAAGAAGATCTGCCAATCGCGAGAAAAGATACCATAATCTCCATTGCCTTAGGCGGAATGGTTTCGATGGCAATTGTTATCGCTGCCACTGCCATTCCTGGTAAGGAAGTAACCAATGTGATGGACCTTGCAAAAGGTTTGGAACCTTTATATGGTAATAGCGCTAAATATTTTATGGGCATTGGGTTGTTCGCTGCCGGTGTTACCTCTGCAATAACCGCACCTTTGGCCGCCGCTTATGTGGCCAGTAGTTGTTTTGGGTGGAATTCAGGTTTGAAGGAATTAAAATTCAGAATTGTATGGATGATTATTTTAGGATTGGGAATATTTTTTCTTTCCTTTGGGATTAAACCTATAGAGATAATCAAATTTGCCCAAGTAGCCAATGGAATATTGCTTCCCGTTATTGCTATCTTTTTATTATGGATTGTCAACAAATCATCGGTAATGGGCAAGTATAGAAACACCAAAACACAAAATATTTTAGGATTTGTTATTATAGTGCTTGCGGTAGTACTAGGCGTGAAAAGTATTTTTGAAGTATTAGGTCTTTTTTAGATGGAAGGAATTTATATTGATATTAATTGTGATGTAGGTGAGGGCATAGGCAATGAGGCAGATTTACTACCCTTGATTTCTTCTTGCAGTATTGCTTGTGGTGGGCATGCTGGTGATGATGGGTCTATGGCCCAGATCGTGAAATTGGCAAAAAAATATGGAGTACGTATAGGCGCCCACCCATCATATCCGGATAAGGAAAATTTTGGCCGATTATCAATGGATATTGGATCCATTGAATTGACAAAGAGCATAAAGGCACAAATACATGCCTTGAAAACCATTCTGCATAAGGAGCAGGTTGCATTGCATCACATTAAACCACATGGCGCTTTATACAATGATCTGGTAAAGAATGAGGCATTAGCTGATTTATTTTTAAAGGCTATAGCTTCTGATCGAGAAAGTGTTGTTCTATATGCTCCTCCAGGTTCTGTGATAGCCCAAAAAGCAATAAAACAAGATTTTAAGGTAAAGCTAGAGGCATTTGCGGATAGAAGCTATAATCGAGACCTTAGTCTGGTCTCACGGAAGTTGCCGAATGCCGTTCTAAATGACCCTAAAATAGTCTTGGATCATTTGGTCAAAATGGTACGTGAAAAGAAGGTAGTGACAATCGATGGTAAAGAATCGCCTATTGAGGCCCAAACTTATTGTTTACACGGCGATTCACCCAATACATTGCAAATATTAGCGTACCTTTCAGAGGAATTGCCTAAAAAACAAATCTATATTCAAAAGTGACAAATTATCCTATTTCCATACGGCCTTTTGGAGTGCATGCTATTTTAGTTGAATGGCCCAAAAAAGTAGATGAGGCCATCTTGGAAGACATTCTTCAATTCAGTTCATATTTAAAGCTGGAATGTCTTGATACTAAGGAATGGGAATTGGTTTCGGCGTATAATTCACTCACTTTGATCCAAAGAAAGCAAAGGATCGATTTTGAACCTTTTAAAATACAATTAGAAAGGTGGTATCCAAAAAGGGAGGGTGCCCATCATTCTGATAAATATCTTTGGAAACTTCCAGTTTGCTATGATTTGGATTTTGCTATAGATATAGCGGAAGTAGCCATAGAATTAGGGAAATCTGTTGAGAAAATCATTGAATTGCATACCTCGCATATTTATACCGTCTACGGAATTGGATTTTTACCTGGATTCATGTATTTGGGAGGCTTGCCAAAGTCTTTGGTGACCTCAAGGAGAGCTGAGCCAAGGCAGAAGGTAGCCAAGGGTGCCGTTGGTCTTGCTGGTAGGCAGACCGGTATTTACCCCCAAGAATCTCCAGGGGGTTGGAATATTATTGGTAATTGTTCGGTTCCGATCTTTGATGCGAATAGAGAAGAACCTTGTTTCGTAAATGTTGGTGACAAAATACAATTCTATGCTATATCCCGGGCAGAATACAAATTGTATAAGATTGAAGGCGAAGTGGGGATTTATCAATTTGAAAAAATAAAACTGGATGCTTAAGGTACTAAAATCCGGATTTTTCACAACCTTCCAGGATGAAGGGCGATTCGGGTATCGTGATAAAGGGGTGCCAGTTTCCGGGGTGATGGATGTAAATGTAGTACGCAAGGCAAATCGACTCTTGGAAAATAAAGACAATGCCTGTGTATTGGAAATCACGATGACAGGGCCTACACTTCAATTTGAAAAGGACACCTTTATTGTGTTGGCTGGAGCCGAGATGTCCGCAACCTTAAATAATCAACCCGTATACAATTACAAAGTATATAATGTCAATGCGGGCGATATTCTTTCTTATGGAAGGTTAACCCAAGGATTTAGAGGCTATTTGGCAATAAAAGATGGATTTATAACCAAAAACATCTTGGGAAGTCAATCACAGTACTATCCAATTACTGCTTCGGGGTGTTTAAAGGATAGGGATGAATTGGAATATGCAGAAGTAAGTTCATTTAATCCCAAAATATCGGAGCTTAAAATAGACCCATTATCAGAGAAAATTGTACTTGAAGTCGCTATAGGGCCAGAATATGGGCTATTGGATGATGATCACTTGGAGAATCTATTCTTTAAGGAGTTTTCCGTTGCAAAAGAGTATAATAGAATGGGTTACCAGTTTGAAGAAAGAATCAAAGGTCATAAAATATCAATGTTGACCTCTGCCACATTGCCTGGAACAGTTCAACTTACCCCTTCCGGTAAATTGATTGTCTTAATGAAAGATGGTCAAACCACGGGGGGATATCCAAGAATACTTCAGTTGTCAGATAAGGCCATTTCAATTTTAGCCCAAAAGAAATTCGGGGATTATGTGTCTTTCAAATTAGTTTAAACTTTCCTATAGACCTCTTCAAAAGGGACTCTGAACCTAGGGCCGTAAACACCTTTTTCATCGCGAACTCCACAGCCTATAACCATATTTATTTCCGCTCCCCAAGGTAAATCCAGAATCTTTTTGATCCTGGTCGTATCGCTGCCTTCCATAGGGCAGGTATCATATCCAATTGCGGCCATTGAGATCATAAAATTCTGTGCTGCCAATCCAGCACTCTTATGTGCTACGATACGCATATCAGAATTTCGGACCTCTTTATAAATGGGCCTGAATAGTCCTATAAGTTGAAAAAAGAAATATTTTATCATTCCTAAAATCCCCAAGAAGTCCGTGTACAAGGTAGGAATCAACTTTTTATAATAATTAAGCGCAAATTTTTCCTTATCGGTATATTGATCTAAAGGCTTATCCGTAAAACTCCTTTTCAAAAAAGTCAGATTGGCCTTGGCCCGTTTTTTCCAAAGATCTTTTCTAGTCACGACAACTACTAACTGTTTGGCATTTTTTGCAGCGGGTTGGTCAAAACAGGCCTTTGACAATGCCTTGAGTTTGGTTTTGTCAGTAACATGATAAAACTCCCATAGTTGTAAATTACTACTGGTAGGGGCGAGTGAGGCGTTTTTTAAACACTGACGTACTTTGTCATCATCCAATTTTATATCATCCTTGAATAAGCGAACCGAACGCCTATATTCAATTGCATCAGAAACAGTTTTTTCCATTCCGCTAAAATAGATGTTTTACTTTTTTAACTAGCTTCATTGGTAAATTATATGGTGGATAGCGGAGTGGGGCTTCCAACCATTTCGATTTTTTAATGATCCCTTTCTGATGTGAAAATAAATCGAAGGAGGATTTACCGTGATAGGCACCAATACCACTTTGTCCAACGCCACCGAATGGTATTCGTTTATTACTGATTTGGATAATGGTATCGTTAATTGCACCACCCCCGAAACTATAGGTATTTATTATCTTTTGTTGAAATTTTTTTCTTTCTGAAAAAATATAGGTAGCCAAAGGTTTACCGTAATTCTTTATATGTTTATGTATGTCTTCCTCGGTTTCATACCCGATAATGGGTAATATTGGACCAAAAATTTCACCCTGCATTAATTTACTGTCGAGTTTAGGCTCATTTATCAAAGTGGGTGACAGATAATTATCCGCATCATTGCTTTTTCCACCGAAAAGAATTTCTTCACCTTCCAGCATCGCTTTTAATCCTAAATAATGCTTTTCACTTACGGTACGGGAAAAATCAGGGGATTGTTCTATGTCATCGCCATAACTCTTGGTTATATTTTTCTTTAATGCTTCGATCAATTTATCTTTTACACTTTCATGTACCAATATATAATCAGACGCAATACAAGTCTGACCTGCATTTATAAACTTGCCCCATGCAATACGTTTTGCTGCTAGTTTAATAGAAGCGGAATCATCCACAATGCAGGGATTCTTTCCTCCTAATTCCAATGTCACTGGGGTTAAATGTTTTGCCGCACTTTCATAAACTATTTGACCTACCCTGGTACTGCCGGTAAAGAATATATAATCCCATTTTTCTGCCAAAAGTTGTTGTGACACCTCAACTCCACCTTCAATAACTGAAACATGTTCTGGAATAAAAACTGCCCTAACTATTTCTGAAATAATTGCCGCGGTGTTTGGTGTTACTTCAGAGGGTTTAATTACCGCCGTGTTGCCAGCGGCAACGGCACCGATAAGTGGTGCAAATGCTAACTGAAAAGGATAATTCCATGGTGCAATAATAAGAACTGCTCCGTAAGGTTCTTTATAAATCCAATCAGAGGAGGGCCAATTTATCAGGGTAGGGGAAATTCTCTCTGGTCTAGACCAATAATCCATATTTTTTATAGCCTGCTTGAGTTCAGCAAGTACAAATTGGGTTTCCAAGGCCAAGGTTTCAAACCTTGGTTTTTTAAAATCCTTATAAATTGCTTCCGCAATGTCATCTTCACGGGAAATAATCACTTCTTGCAATTTTTTCAAGGCTTTTTTTCGAAATGAAATATCCTTGGTTTGTTGCGTTGTAAAAAAATCACGTTGCTTTTGTATAAGTTCCATTTACAATGAAATTAGCTTGTTATATATTGGTTAGCATAGATAATCCATTGCCTTTTACATTATAAATTACCATTGGACAAGTTAAATAATATCCGTCAAAGAAGCCATTATTTATAAGTTTAATTAGTAGTGCAAACCAACTTGTTAAATACTGGTTTGTTGGGAAATGAAAAACAAAAAAAGCTATAAGTGTTTTTTGATATTAAATAGTTTACCTAATATTGTCACGATGAAATTCAATTACAGCATAGTCATTAGTATTCTTATTGTCCCATACCGGGGATGATATGGATTTCTATAAACTTAAGAAACCTGTATCAGATGATTTTGATACAGGTTTTTTTTATTTAATTTAAATAATAAATCAAATAAAACTGTGGGTATTAAAAGTACTGAATATGGTAAAAATTAGAATTTAAAAAGCTGATAATCAATTATTTAAATAATTTATAGTGTGCTTGGATTTAGAGCCGTATTAATTGTTAAAAATAAAGCGCATTTTAAACTTTTATATTTGATTGATAAATTTTGCCTAATAAAATAAATCTACGACAATAATTTTCTGAATGGAATTGAACAAATACAGTAAAAATGTTACCCAAGACCCTACACAGCCGGCCGCACAAGCCATGTTGTATGCAATAGGACTAACCGAAAATGATTTGAAAAAACCATTGGTTGGGATTGCAAGCACAGGTTATGAAGGCAATCCTTGTAATATGCACCTGAATGATTTGGCCCAACTTGTGAAAGAAGGCACAGCCAAAGGAGGATTGATTGGCTTGGTATTCAATACCATTGGGGTCAGTGATGGTATTTCGATGGGTACTTACGGTATGCGTTATTCGCTCCCTTCAAGGGACATAATCGCCGATTCAATGGAAACTGTAGTTCAGGCAATGAATTATGACGGACTTGTTACTGTGGTAGGATGTGACAAGAACATGCCTGGAGCATTAATGGCTATGATTCGATTAGACAGACCATCGGTATTAGTATATGGTGGCACAATTGCTTCTGGTTGTTTCAAAGACAAGAAGTTGGATATTGTATCTGCATTTGAGGCTTGGGGCGAGAAAGTTGCAGGAACCATGAATGAGGAAGATTACAAAAGTATTATCCAAAATGCCTGTCCAGGAGCAGGGGCTTGTGGCGGAATGTATACGGCAAATACAATGGCCTCGGCCATTGAGGCCTTGGGTATGGCAATGCCTTATAACTCGTCGAACCCAGCCTTAGGTAAAGAAAAGAAGCAAGATTGTATAAGCTCCGGTAATGCTTTGAGATACTTAATGGAAAATGACATTAAGCCAAGTGATATAATAACGCGTAAGTCATTTGAAAATGCAGTGCGTCTGCTTACCCTTTTGGGTGGGTCAACGAATGCAGTTTTACACTTTTTGGCAATTGCAAAAGCTGCCGAGATTGAATTCACACTTGACGATTTCCAGAAAATAAGCGATACAACACCATTTTTAGCCGATTTAAAACCGAGTGGAAAATACCTAATGGAAGATTTACATCGGGTGGGCGGTACTCCAGCGGTGATGAAGTTTATGCTTGAAAACGGTATGCTTCATGGTGATTGCCTAACTGTTACCGGAAAGACAATAGCAGAGAATCTTGCTGATTTACCAGGCCTTCAAGAAGGTCAGGATGTAATAAAACCATTGAATGATCCAATTAAGGAAACAGGTCATCTTCGCATTCTCTATGGAAACCTTGCCGAAGAGGGGGCAGTGGCCAAAATAACAGGCAAAGAAGGGCTGCATTTTACAGGTCCAGCAAAAGTATTTGATGATGAATTCAAGGCCAATGCAGGTATTGGAGCAGGAATGGTCAAGAAAGGTGATGTCGTAGTAATTCGTTATGAAGGCCCTAAAGGCGGACCTGGAATGCCCGAAATGTTAAAACCAACAGCTGCAATTATGGGTGCAGGCCTTGGAAAAGAGGTAGCATTGATCACAGATGGTCGTTTTTCAGGAGGTACCCATGGTTTTGTAGTAGGGCATGTTTGTCCTGAAGCGCAAGAAGGGGGTATGATTGGTCTTCTAAAAGATGGAGACGTCATTACTATTGATGCTGAAAAAAATAATATTTCCGTCGCACTTTCTGATGATGAAATCAAATCCCGTAGAGCTAATTGGGTACAACCAGCATTAAAGGTCAGAAAAGGAAGTTTATATAAATATGCAAAAACAGTTTCTTCGGCTTCACAGGGTTGTGTAACTGATGAAATTTAAACCTATAATTTATTCCAGATATTTATTTTGGGATTATGAAGTTTTAGAATCTTATTGACTATGGAAACATTGAAAGCAAAGAAAAAAGAAACCAAAAAGCCTACAACAATCAGGATTAGTGGGGCTGAAGCAATAATACACTGTTTATTGGCTGAAGGTGTCGATATTTTATATGGCTATCCTGGGGGCGCAATTATGCCAGTTTATGATGAACTTTATAAGTTCCAGGATAAACTTACCCATATCCTAACGCGTCATGAGCAAGGGGCAACCCATGCAGCCCAAGGTTATGCCAGGGTTTCAGGTAAAGTAGGCGTAGCTATTGCTACTTCTGGTCCGGGAGCAACAAACCTGGTGACCGGTTTGGCAGATGCACAAATAGACTCAACCCCAATGGTTTGTATTACTGGACAAGTACCAAGGCATTTGCTGGGTTCTGATGCATTTCAAGAAACAGATATCATTGGAATTTCAACTCCTGTAACAAAATGGAACCATCAGATTACAAATGTTGAGGAGATTCCAGAAGTAATGGCAAAGGCGTTTTATTTAGCAAAATCTGGTCGACCAGGTCCTGTTTTGATAGACATTACAAAGAATGCCCAATTCGATGAATTGGATTTCAGATATGAGCATTGTAAAGGTGTGCGTAGTTACAAACCTTTACCCAAACCCGATTTAAAGGCAATTGAAGCCGCTGCTGCCCTGATCAACAGTGCTAAAAAACCTTTTATAGTATTCGGACAAGGAGTTATATTAGGCCATGCTGAAGACGAACTAAAAGCATTGGTTGAGAAGGCTGGCATTCCGGCTGCATGGACCATTTTAGGACTTTCGGCATTGGATTCAGACCATCCTTTAAATGTTGGTATGGTAGGTATGCATGGTAATTATGGGCCAAACATACTAACAAATGAATGCGATGTGCTAATTGCTATTGGTATGCGTTTCGATGATAGGGTAACCGGCAGTTTGGATACCTATGCAACGCAGGCAAAAGTAATTCACTTTGAGATTGATCCGGCTGAAATTAATAAGAATGTGACTGCTGATGTGGCCGTATTGGGAGATTCAAAAGAGACTTTGAATTTACTATTGCCAAAAATAAGGGAGAACAAACATGATAAGTGGCATAATGAATTCAAGGAAAAATATAAAATAGAATTTGATACCGTAATCAAAGATGAGTTACATCCGTCAAAAGTTGGACTTACCATGGCGGAAGTGATTGAGGAAATAAATATTGCCACAAAACACAAGGCCGTTATTGTTAGTGATGTAGGACAACATCAAATGATTGCCTGTAGATACTCAAAATTCAAACAATCAAAAAGTAATATTACTTCTGGAGGCCTTGGTACCATGGGTTTTGCTTTGCCTGCAGCCATTGGTGCTAAAATGGGGGCAATGGATAGGGAGGTTGTTGCTATAATCGGTGATGGTGGCTTTCAAATGACTATTCAGGAATTGGGAACTATCTTCCAAAACAAAACCCCTGTCAAAATTGTGGTATTGAACAATGGACACTTGGGGATGGTACGTCAATGGCAAGAATTGTTTTTTGAAAGTAGGTATGCATCCACGGTTATGAGCAATCCCGATTTTGTCAAGATTGCAGAAGGCTATGAAATAACCTCGAGAAGGGTTTCGGAACGAAAAGATCTTAAAGCCACAGTCGAGGAAATGATCGCATCAAAAGATGCCTTTTTCCTGGAGGTTAAAGTGGAGAATGAGGATAACGTCTTCCCAATGATCCCTTCTGGTGCTTCTGTTTCAGATGTTAGATTAAAATAGAATGAACGATTCAAACATTCTTGATAAACCAATGATTCATTCAGAATTGGAAAGTAAATCCAAAGAGATAAACTTTACCATGCCATCAGATCTGTACATTGGGACCTTGCTTAAAACCCTAGTAGCATCCAAACCCAATGGGAGATTTTTAGAGTTGGGAACGGGTATAGGTTTATCACTATCTTGGATAATCGATGGTATGGATAGTAAATCAGAATTAATATCGATAGATAATGACCCTGAATTGATTTCTATTGCCAAAAATTTCTTTGATAAGGACGAAAGGGTGAAGATATTATGTCAAGATGGGGCAGATTGGATTGACCGAAATGAAAACCAAAAATTTGATTTGATCTTTGCAGATGCTTGGCCTGGAAAATATGTAGGGATTGAAAAAATTCTTGATATGGTAAAAGTTGGGGGATTTTATATTATCGATGATATGAGTGCGCAGCTCAATTGGCCTGATGGTCATCAAGATCATGTCGATAATTTAACTGACTATTTAGAGCAGCGCAAAGATTATACGATAACAAAATTAAATTGGTCCACAGGACTAATAATTGCGGTAAAGAAAAATATAAGGGAGTAAAACATGGAAAAGCAATGGTTCACAATTTCGGTATATTCCGAAAATCATGTAGGATTACTAAATAGAATATCTGGAATATTCTTAAAGAGACACATTAACATAGAGAGTCTAAATGTTTCAAAATCAGAAATTGGAAAAGTTTCTAAATTCACAATAGTCATCAATACTACTGAGGATTGGACCCGGAAGATCGTCGCTCAGATTGAAAAGCAAATCGAGGTGATAAAAGCTTTTTATCACACTGATGATGATATCATTTACCAGGAATCAGCACTTTTTAAAATTGAATCGCATTTGCTGTTCGATGAAAGACAAATCCAAAATATCATAAAAGAAAGCAATTCCCAGATTGTAACGGTTGCGAGAGACTTTTTTGTCCTTGCAAAATCGGGTAGAAGACATGAGATAGATGAGATGCATGATCAATTGGAACCTTATGGGATAATGCAATTTGTACGTTCAGGTAGAATTGCGGTTTCCAAAGCGGAGATGCCTATAAGCACTTTATTAAACGATTTTCATCAAGATAAATAAACAAAACTTTAAAACGAGAATATAAAATGACGAATTATTTCAATACACTTTCATTACGGGATAAATTAACGCAGTTGGGTAAATGTAGATTCATGGATTCTTCTGAATTTTCTGATGGTGTATCCGCTTTAAAAGGAAAGAAAATTGTAATTGTTGGTTGTGGGGCACAAGGACTTAATCAAGGTTTGAATATGAGGGATTCTGGTCTTGATATTTCATATACCTTACGTGAAGCTGCAATCAAAGAAAAAAGACAATCCTTTAAAAATGCTGCGGAGAATGGTTTTACTGTTGGCACTTACGAAGAATTGGTGCCTTCCGCAGACTTGGTTATTAATTTAACTCCAGATAAACAACACACCAATGTTGTTGGTGCAGTCATGCCTTTGATGAAGCAAGGCGCAACCTTGTCTTATTCTCATGGTTTCAATATCGTTGAAGAAGGAATGCAAGTAAGAAAAGATTTGACGGTAATCATGGTAGCCCCTAAAAGTCCAGGTTCTGAAGTGCGCGAGGAGTATAAAAGAGGCTTTGGTGTGCCAACATTAATTGCAGTACACCCAGACAATGACCCACAAGGAAAAGGTTTGGAGCAAGCAAAAGCGTATGCTGCTGGAACCGGCGGGCATAAAGCAGGTGTTTTGGAATCTTCTTTTGTGGCCGAAGTAAAATCTGATCTTATGGGAGAGCAGACCATTTTATGTGGATTACTGCAAACAGGTTCTATTCTTTGCTTTGATAAGATGATCGAGAAAGGAATTGATGCTGGCTATGCCTCAAAATTGATTCAATATGGTTGGGAAACTGTTACAGAAGGATTAAAATATGGTGGTATCACCAACATGATGGATCGCTTGTCAAATCCAGCTAAAATAAAAGCCTTTGAATTGTCTGAAGAATTGAAAGATATTATGCGTCCATTATTCCATAAGCACATGGATGATATTATGAGTGGTCATTTCTCTAAAACCATGATGGAAGATTGGGCCAATGATGATAAGAACCTTTTAAGTTGGAGAGCCGCCACTGGGGAAACCGCTTTTGAGAAAACTCCAGCTGGCGATGTAAAAATAAGCGAACAGGAGTTCTACGACAATGGCGTGTTAATGGTAGCCATGGTTAGGGCAGGAGTTGAATTGGCATATGAGTCAATGACCGAATCGGGTATCATTGGTGAATCTGCCTATTATGAGTCACTACATGAAACGCCGTTAATTGCAAACACCATTGCCAGGAAGAAACTTTTTGAAATGAACCGTGTAATCTCTGATACCGCGGAATACGGGTGCTATTTATTTGATCATGCCTGTAAACCATTATTGGGTGATTTTATGAAAAAAATTGATACCGATGTTATTGGTAAGCAATTTGCCGCAGCTAAGGATAATGGGGTTGACAATGCCAAGTTGATTACGGTAAATAAAGCTCTTAGGGAGCATCCGGTTGAAATTGTAGGTGCACGTTTGAGAGCGTCGATGACTGCGATGAAGCCTATTGTATAATAATTTTAAACCTGTAAAGACCTGTTGGGTTCTTAGAAGCTGACAGGTCTTTTTTATTGCTGATGGAGTATTTCCCGAATTTGGAAGACATTCGAACTGCTGAAACTACCATTCGTCAAGTGGCACGCATTACTCCCTTGGATGAAAGTATTCGACTTTCAAAGCAGTATGGCGCCAATATCCTCTTGAAAAGGGAAGATCTTCATCGGGTGCGTTCTTATAAGATCCGTGGGGCATTCAATAAAATCAGCTCACTTTCTAAAGAGCAGTTATCCAAAGGTGTAGTTTGTGCCAGTGCTGGTAATCATGCCCAAGGTGTGGCCTTTGCGTGTAACCACTTAGGAATCAATGGTACCATTTATATGCCATCGGTTACCCCCAAACAGAAAATTGAACAGACCAAAATGTTTGGTGGTCGCAACATTGCTGTGGTACTTGAAGGGGACACCTTTGATGATTCGTCAAAAGCGGCCTTAAAATATTGCAAGGAAAATCAAAAGACATTTGTTCATCCATTTGATGATGAAAAAGTAATTGAAGGCCAAGCAACAATAGGTCTGGAACTTTTAGAACAAACTGCGGAGCCTATAGATTATATTTTCGTGGCCATCGGTGGTGGTGGACTCGCATCAGGGCTTTGTTCCGTGTTTCATTATTTATCTCCTTCGACCAAAATCATAGGTGTTGAGCCTGATGGGGCCCCTTCAATGAAAACATCCATCGAAAAAGGTAAGAATACAAAGCTAAAACAGATTGATAAGTTTATTGATGGAGCCGCAGTACAAAGAGTAGGGGACTTGACGTTTCCTATTTGCCAAAAGTATCTGCACGAAATGGCGACAGTTCCTGAAGGTAAAGTTTGCCAAGCCATCCTGGATTTATATAACCGGGATGCCATAGTCGTAGAACCCGCCGGCGCCTTGACTATCTCAGTACTTGATGATTATAAGGATCAAATAAAGGGTAAGAATGTAGTGTGTGTCATCAGTGGTGGGAATAATGATATTACTAGAACTGCAGAAATAAAAGAGCGCGCATTATTATATGGCCAATTAAAACATTATTTTATTGTTCGTTTTCCACAGCGACCAGGGGCTTTAAAACAATTTGTTGCTGAGATTTTAGGTCCTGATGATGATATTACACATTTTGAATACTCCAAAAAGTCAAGTAAGGAAAATGCTCCGGCAATCGTGGGTATCGAGTTGAAAAGTCCGGCTGATCTTGTACCCCTGGTCCAAAGAATGAAAGCCAATAATTTTTATGGTGACTATTTAAATGATAAACCAGATCTTTTTCAATATTTAGTGTAATCCTGTCACATTTACATTCGCTTTTATTATAAATAGCAACCCAAACGTTTTCTTAACGCTAACTTTCAGGTATTCAATATAAAATCTTTTAACTTCGTTTTTTAATTCACAAAACAGTAAGAAATAATGGCAATACCAAAAGCATATAATATAACGGAAACTATTGATCAAACAGCCTATTTGGTGAATGGAGAGTTACGGAAATGGACTGGAAATACCACCAAAGTTTATTCTACCATATCTTCGTCTAGCACCTATAAGCCCACTTTATTAGGAAGTATACCGGATATGGGTGAGCCAGAGGCTTTGGATGCTTTAGATGCGGCTACTGCTGCATATAATCGTGGACAAGGAACTTGGCCTACCATGCAAGTCAAAGACCGAATAGCCTGTATGGAGGTTTTTGTTCAAAAAATGAAAACCAAAAGGGAAGAAATTGTAAAATTACTGATGTGGGAAATAGGGAAATCATTACCAGATTCCCAAAAAGAATTCGACCGGACTGTTGAATATATTTACGATACCATTGAAGATTATAAGCAAATGGATCGCGATGCCGCTAAATTCCAAAAACAGGATGGGGTCTATGCACACATTAAAAGGGGACCGCTAGGCGTCGTATTGTGTTTGGGTCCTTATAATTATCCCTTGAATGAGACTTTTGCCCTATTGATACCGGCTATTATCATGGGCAATACAACTATTTTTAAACCCGCTAAACATGGGGTGTTGTTGATCACACCATTGTTGGAAGCTTTTCAAAGCAGTTTCCCAAAAGGGGTGGTGAATATTCTTTTTGGTCGGGGAAGAGCAGTGGCCGGACCCATAATGAAAACAGGTAAAATTGATGTTTTGGCATTGATTGGCAATAGTAAATCTGCCAATGCCTTACAAGATCAACATCCTAAAAGTAACAGATTGCGTTTGGTCTTAGGATTGGAGGCCAAGAATCCAGCCATAATTCTTCCGGATGCTGATTTAACATTGACCGTTGAGGAATGCTTGGCGGGTACCCTATCTTTTAATGGGCAACGTTGTACAGCCTTGAAAATAATTTACGCCCATGAAAATATTGTCGACGGCTTCAATGCCCAATTCGCAGAGCGTGTGGATGGCTTAAAATTTGGGAATCCTTGGGACGATGGTGTTAAATTGACTCCTTTGCCAGAACCTGGAAAACCGGATTATATTCAAGAACTGATTGATGATGCTGTTTCAAAAGGCGCAAAAATCCTGAATAAAAAGGGTGGTAAGCGATTTGATAATTATATATGGCCTGCTGTTTTATATCCCGTGACAAAAGATATGCGGGTGTACCAAGAAGAGCAATTCGGGCCTGTAATCCCTATTGTACCATTTAATGATATTGAAGAGCCACTGAATGATATGGCCGAAAGCAATTATGGCCAACAGGTTAGTTTGTTCGGTAAAGACGTTTATGCGCTCGCACCATTGATAGATTCGTTGGTGAATTTGGTTTGTAGGGTAAACTTGAATAGTTCTTGCCAGCGTGGACCAGACGTTTATCCATTTACGGGAAGAAAGGATTCTGCACAATCAACCTTGAGTGTTCATGATGCCTTACGTTCGTTCTCCATTAGGACCTTTGTTGCCTTTAAGGATAATGAATTGAATAATGAAACTATTGAAAAGTTGTTGGAAACCAAGCTCTCCAACTTTGTAAGTACGGATTATATATTATAAGATCTGTCTTTATTGACTTTTTGATTCTAAGAACGCTCTGAGTTAAAAATCCAGGGCGTTTTTGGTTTGCAACAATAAACTGAGGTATTTGCTAGTTTATAATATAAGTGTCGTTCAGTAATTGGGGGGCACAAGCAAATCTGATCAAGCACTATTTGTGAGACGATTTAAAATTTTCATGGGATCAATATTCCTGGCAATTGCACTTCTATTCCTATTCATAAAGGGCTGGGCAAGCAATACGGTTCATTTAACGGAGGCCCAATCGACAATCGTGTCGGATAAAGGCATAGTCGATGATGAAGCTGTTCATCGATACCAATTACGAAAGAAAGAGTTGACCACGGCCTTAAAGAAGTATTTCGACAGTGCCATTGCTTCAGGTGATATCGTTGGGGCGGGTGTAAGTATCGTACAAGGTGATTCCATTCTGATTTTTGAAGGATTTGGAAAACGCAGTACTGATGGTAAAACCAAAATTGACGGAAAGACCATATTTCGATTGGGATCCCTTTCAAAAGGATTTGCTGGTGTGTTGGCTGCTAGTTTACAAGCTGATGGATTATTTGATTTAAACGATAAAGTTGTCGATTACATTCCCGAGTTTCGGTTCGGTGATAGTCTAAACACCCAAAAAGTTAAACTCTCCCATATTTTGTCGCACAGTTCGGGTACCCCGTACCACAGTTTTACCAATTTGGTAGAGGCCGGGTTACCGGTAGCCACCATTGCGCAACGATTTCATGAAGTTACGCCGATCAGTGAACCGGGAGCAATGTACAGTTACCAAAATGCTATGTTTTCACTGAGCCAAGAAGTGATGCATACCGTTACTGGCAAAGACATCAAGAATTTACTTAACAATAGGTTTTTTAAGCCTTTGGGCATGTTTACCATTTCTATGGAACACCATGCCTTAACTGAAGCAAAGAATGTGGCGATGCCCCATGCTAGAAGAAAAAATGGATGGAAAAGGCTACCCTTAACGGATCACTATTACAATGCCGTAGTGGCCGGGGGTATCAATGCCAGTTCTTTGGATATGGCCAAGTGGATGCGATTTTTATTGGGTCACCGTCCAGAGGTATTGCCATCAGGTACCATTCAAAAAGCCTTCAGCCCTTTAATTGAAATTGAATACAACAACAAATACTACCAACGTTGGCCGGGCCACCTACAATCGCATTATGGCTTTGGTTGGCGCATACATAAATTTCAAGAGGGCGATTCAAAAGAGACAAAAACCATGTATCACCATGGCGGAAGTGTCAATAATTACAGGAATGAGATTGCACTTTTCCCAGAAGCTGACATCGGTATTTGTATCCTTTTCAATGGGAATTTCAGACTTGCGCAAACCGTTATTCCAGATGTATATGCCATAGTACAAAAGACATACAATCTATAATTTCACCAACGGATCTGCCTCGGGGTTTCCGATAATTTGTCATTCATGCGCCTTGTACTGAACTTGATTCAGTAAGGCAGGAATCCTTTGACCGACTCATCCAGCACATTTCTGACATGCTAACCCTTAATCTTCGCTTAGGTTTAATTTGGTTGGGAATACATTTAAATGTTATCCAAAAATTAGTAACCTCAGTCAAACGAATAGGAAACTTTTAATTTTCGTTATCGTGTTAAGATATGAATCGGTTTCAATGCTTAATATCGTCTTATGTTGAAACACGTTCAACATAAATAACGAAGTTCACTGTTTTGTGGATAAAAATCAAGGAATTAAAGGATTGGGTTATGAAATAGTTGTAAACACCCTATATAAGAAAAGGGCCTAATAATGGTGCATTGGCCTTTTTATGGTAAATCGAGCAAAAGACCCCAAAGGTTTTTAAAACCTTTGGGGTCTTCCTATTTGGAGTCTTTGTCCAAAGTTTAAATATTCTCCGCTAACCAATCCCCAACTTCGCTGGTTTTATAGGCTTTGCCATCCTCGGCCAAATCCTCGGTTACGATGCCTTTTGCCAATGATTTATTGACGACATCGCGAATGGCTTGAGCCTC
>CBDUKE010000046.1:0-23062 GCA_965367725.1 uncultured Maribacter sp.
GCGGTATGTTGAGAACTACTTTCATTGGTGGTTAATTAGGGTCACAACTCACAAAGTTCGGTTTTGGAAGTACCCATTGTGGGGTGTTTGCACTAAATGAACCACAATCAATTACATTAACCACATTCCAATCGCTTAGATCTTGATTGAATAGTGATTCAGCAAACATCCTACCCATATCAGTAACATGGCCCACGTCCCAGGAACTGATATCCTGGTTGAATGTAGATTCTTCAAACATTCTTCTCATTTGACTAGCCTTACTCACATCCCAGGAACTGATGTCCTGGTTGAAAACTGAATAATAAAACATCTCATACATATCAGTGACATTGCTTACATCCCAGGAACCAATATCCTGATCGAATAAGGAATCTCCAAACATGAATGCCGTAGTAGTAACATTACTCACGTCCCATGCACTGATATCCTGATTGAACTGTGAGGAGGTGAACATTTGTCTCATAGTAGTGACATTGCTCACATCCCAGGAGTTGATATCTTGACTGAATATTGAGGCTTGGAACATTTGATTCATATTGGTAACATTACCCACATCCCAGGTGTTTATATCCTGGTTGAACCATGACTCTTCGAACATACGATACATATTGGTGACATTACTCACATCCCAGGAACTGATGTCCTGGTTGAATATTGAATTAAAAAACAATTCACTCATATTTGTAACCCGGCTGGTGCACACTTTTGTGACATCGGCACCCTGGGCCACCATTTCCCGTAACATGTCCTCATCCACAATGGTATAGGTAATGCCCTTAACTTCAAAAGTATCACCAGCCATCCCGGAATCATCACATTTTATGGTAATGCCATTGGCATCAAGGTTGATGGATTCCTCAGTAGAGTCTTTGGAACATCCCAGGAGTAGCAGTGCTGCTAAGAACAATAACGGTATGTTGAGAATTACTTTCATTGGTGTTTAATTTGGATCACAATTCGTAAAGTTGGGTTTTGGGAGGACCCATTGTAGTGCATTACCACTAAAACTACTGCAGTCTGTAACATTAGCAACATTCCAACCGCTTAGATTCTGGTTGAATTGTGATTCGCTAAACATAATTCTCATATTTGTAACATTACTTACGTCCCAGGGACTGATATCCTGGTTGAATGGGGTATCAGAAAACATACTGAACATATAAGTAGTATTACTCACATCCCAGGACCCAATATCCTGGTTGAAAGGTGAACGAGCAAACATTCCCCCCATCCAAATAACATTGCTTACATTCCAGGCACTGATATCCTGGTTGAATGGGGAATCAGAAAACATATTTGTCATACCAATGACACTCCCCACATCCCAGGAACTGATATCCTGATTAAAAGGTGAATCATTAAACATAAGACCCATTTTCTCTACATTACTTACATCCCAGGTACTGATGTCCTGGTTGAATTGAGAATGCTGAAACATTCTTTCCATACTAATAACGTTTCCTAAATTCCAAGAGGCGATATCACCGTTGAAATTACAATAACGAAACATAGCATCCATATTGGCTACATTACTAACATCCCAGGAACTGATATCCTGGTTGAAGGGTGAACTATTAAACATTAAGGACATATCCGTAACATTGCTCACATCCCAAGCGCCGATATCCTGGTTGAATATAGAAGAACGAAACATATATCGCATATTAGTGACATTGCTCACATCCCAGGCACTGATATCCTGATTGAATGTGGACAACTCATTGAATTGAGCACCCGAAAACAAATCACTCATATTTGTAACCCGGCTGGTGCACACTTTTGTGACATCGGCACCCTGGGCCACCATTTCCCGTAGCATAGCTTCATCCACGATGGTATAGGTAATACCCCTAACTTCAAAGGTGTCTCCAACAGTGCCAGAACCATCACATGTAATGGTTACGCCATTGGCAGCCAGGTAGATGGAGTCCTCACTAGGATCTTTGGAACAACCACTAATAATCAGAAAACAAAGCAATATTCTTTGAATCATTTTATAAATTTTTCCAAGATTTAAATTTAATAATAGGCTAAAATGAAAACTATGATTTAAATCACTATTCGTTACTATTAGTAATGGCATGTTCTTGCCGTTGTCTTGTAGCTTATTTTTGTTAAAGCTCAGTGTTCAACCGTTCTGATTATGAAACTGACTATCACATAAAATACTGTAAAACAATATGTTGTATTTGAGAAAGTAAGTCTTTGTATATTAATTCGATTTTCGTTTTATAGAAATAAGGGCTTCAGCACAAGGAATATTACATAGTTTGTGATACATTTATATGGGTTGTAAAGAACATTTTATTCTACATATCGGCCCAAAAAAAGATCGTACATGTACTATTTAGGATTGGATATTGGTAGCTCTTCAATAAAGGCAGCTTTGGTCGAAATCTCAACGGGTAAAAGCATTGGGGTGGTTCAAGAACCAGAGACCGAGATGGGCATGTTGGCTTTGAAAAATGGTTGGGCAGAACAGAATCCTGACGACTGGTGGAAACATGTGTGCGCTGCTATTTTGAAATTGAAGTCAAAGTTTAAGATCTCAAAAACCCAGATTCAGGGAATAGGTATTTCATACCAAATGCATGGACTTGTTTTGGTCGATAAAGATGGAAAGCCATTAAGAAAGTCCATAATTTGGTGTGATAGCAGAGCTGTGGAAATAGGGAATAGGGCTTTCTCGGATTTGGGAGAAGCCAAATGCAATGCCCATCTTCTGAATTCACCGGCCAATTTTACGGCATCCAAATTAAAATGGGTCAAGGACAATGAACCTGAGGTATTCGAAAAAGCTCACAAATTCATGCTTCCTGGGGATTATATAGCCTTTAAGTTTTCCAATGTGATAAACACGACAATTTCAGGCTTGTCTGAAGGGATTTTTTGGGATTTCAAGAATGATGATTTGGCCGATTTTCTATTGGATCATTACGGAATAAAGAAAACCATGGTTCCCGATATTGTTGAGACATTTGGGTTACAATCTGTAGTAAATGAAAAGGGAGCGCAAGAAAGTGGTATTGCGGCGGGAACGCCTATTTTTTACCGTGCGGGAGATCAACCCAACAATGCCCTATCGCTAAATGTATTTAAACCAGGGGAAGTAGCCGGAACCGGAGGGACCTCGGGTGTAGTTTATGCGGTAACTGATAGCTTGTCAGTTAAGGAAAGTTCCCGTGTCAACAATTTTGCCCATGTGAATTATAGCAAGGGGGCAGCTCCAAGAATTGGAAAATTGCTATGCATCAACGGAGCTGGAATCCAATATCGATGGTTGTTGAACAACTTAGCGATAGAGTCCTATGAAGAAATGAACGCATTGGCATCTGAAATACCGATTGGGTCAGACGGTGTATGTATGCTTCCGTTTGGCAATGGTGCTGAGCGAATGTTGAATAATAAGGAGGTTGGTGCTAGAATTTTGAATATTAATCTAAACAATCACAACAAATCGCATCTATGTAGGGCTGCTCTCGAAGGCATCGCTTTTTCTTTTGTTTACGGCATGGAAATACTTAAGTCCGATGGCATTAAAATCAATGTTATGCGTGTTGGGAATGATAATCTGTTCCGATCGCAGATTTTTGCCAATACTATTGCGACCTTAATGGAAACCGAAATAGAATTGTATAATACAACCGGAGCCATTGGCGCTGCTAGGGCAGCTGGCTTACATGACGGGGATTTCGATACGTTTGGTTCTTACATCATGGATAATGACCATGTAATGACCTTTATGCCATTTAAGGACAAGGAATCTTATGCGAAAGCCTATCAAAACTGGAAAAAAGAACTGGAGTTAATAATCAAATAATAAATATAGATCATGGCACTAATAGGAGACAAGGAGTATTTTAAAGGCATAGGGGAAATTAAGTTTGAGGGTAAGGCATCTGACAATCCCTTGGCATTCAAATACTATAATCCCGATCAGATAGTAGCGGGGAAGACCATGCGCCAGCATTTCAAATTTGCCATAGCCTATTGGCATACCTTCTGCGGTCAAGGGTCAGATCCTTTTGGTCCCGGCACCCAAAATTTTGAATGGGACCAATCCTCGGACCCAGTTCAGGCTGCTAAGGACAAGGCAGATGCGGCTTTTGAGTTTATAACAAAGATGGGCTTTGAATATTTCTGTTTCCATGATTTTGACCTCATTCAAGAAGGGGCATCCTTTGCTGAGTCAGAGACTCGATTGGCGACTATCACTGATTACATTAAGGAGAAAAAGGCGGCATCTGGAGTGAAATTGCTTTGGGGAACAGCGAATTGTTTTTCAAACCCAAGATATATGAACGGGGCAGCAACCAACCCGGATTTTGAGGTAGTGGCAAGAGCTGGCGGACAGATAAAATTGGCCTTGGATACTACGATTGCCCTTGATGGTAAAAACTATGTTTTTTGGGGAGGTCGTGAAGGGTATATGTCCTTATTGAATACAGATATGGGCCGGGAATTGGATCATATGGGCCGGTTTTTGACCATGGCCAGGGATTATGCCCGTGGTCAAGGGTTCAAAGGCAATTTCTTTATTGAACCAAAGCCCATGGAACCTATGAAACATCAGTACGATTTTGATACGGCTACGGCTATCGGTTTTCTTCGTGAATATGGATTGGAAAAGGATTTCAAGATCAATATCGAAGTGAATCACGCTACCTTGGCCCAGCATACTTTTCAACATGAATTGGCGGTAGCTGCCAAAGCTGGAATGTTGGGAAGTTTAGATGCTAACCGAGGCGATTATCAAAACGGTTGGGATACCGATCAGTTCCCTAACAATATCCAAGAAACAACAGAGGCCATGTTGGTATTCTTGGCAGCAGGAGGCTTACAGGGGGGAGGTATTAATTTTGACGCTAAAATCAGAAGAAATTCTACGGATATTGATGATGTTTTTCATGCCCATATTGGTGGGGCCGACACCTTTGCACGCGCCTTGCTGGCAGCGGACAAAATTATTTCATCTTCGGACTATGAAAACCTTCGTAAAGAACGATATAGCACTTTTGATTCAGGAAAAGGAAAAGAATTTGAGAATGGAAAATTGAGTTTAGAGGATTTGTATGATTTGGCTCAAAACAACGGCGAACTTCAGTTAAGAAGTGGAAAACAGGAATTGTTTGAGAACATTATCAATCAATATATTTAGGGGAAGAATTAAAACAATCTAAATTAATTTCTGGGACACCACTTTTTGCATATAATCCATTTCGTTCAAGGCTTTTTGCGTAAAATCAAACAGGCTCAAACAACGATCAAGATTTTGGTTTTCATAGGCTACCTTGTAATAAATATTGTTATTGAGGTAATCAGTAAGGGCACGTAATCCATGAATAAAGGGCATAAAGACAGCTCCAAAAGCTAGTGTTTGTATTTCCTCTTTAGATAAGAATGGGCCATTCGCGGCAATGCCATCTACAAAAGCATTGAACAATTCGCGTTCAAATGTGATTTTATGTAGTTCTCTCTCATCTTCAGGAGCCGTATTTACAATGGTTCGCACGGCATCACCAAAATCAAAATAAAAATGGCCTTTCATAATCGTATCAAGGTCGATCAAACAAAGTGCCTTATATGATTCTTTTGAGAACAGTATGTTGTTCAGTTTGGTGTCATTGTGACAAATCCTGACCGGTAAAATGGTATTGTTTAAAACCTTTAGTTTCTCTAATACTTCCTTTGCGAAAAGAATCGCATTCTTTGCAACTTCCAATTTGGCTGAATCAGCAACTGCCTTGGCTGAAAGGAACTGTTTTTTTCTAAATTCAAGATTATGAAAGTCAGGAATGGTATCTACATAATCCGCATTATGGGCACCTTCCATAAGCTGATGGAACTTGCCAATTATCCTACCAGCTTCAAAAGCGATGTTCGCATCGCTGGTTGTGTTATAGGTAGTGCTATTGTTTATATACGACATTAACCTCCAATACCCATTTTCATCGTCATGATAGGGTTTGTCATCTTTGGTTTTTATCAGTTCAATTTTTTTGTAATGCTCATCATTTAGGTTGATAAGAGCATTATTTATATTGGCCATAATGCCATCGATATCATGAAAAACAGTATGGTTGATTCGTTGTAAAATATAAACAGGATTCTCCTTGTCAAGAACCATGTAGGTGTCATTAATATAGCCGTTGTTGATGGTTTCCAGGGTATAGCTTTTTCCCTCAACACAAAAGTGTTGTAGAATAGCACTGACTGTATCGTTATTTTTGCCGCCCTTCACATTTATTGAACTAATTCCACAATGGGGAAGGATACCCCCCCTTATCGGTGGTTTCCTGTAATTGTGATACTGCCATTTCCCTATCACTGGCATAGGTTACCCCAAACCACTTGCCGCCTGAGGGAACCACTTTTACCTCTACCTCGTTGCGTTGTACCATTTCCTGAATTACAAACGGAATATAAATCTCACCTTTTTCTAAATTTTCACCTTTTTGAAGGAATGCTCTTAAATCTTGTTCAATAGCCTTGAAAATGGTAGGCCTGCAAATCCAATAGTTCATACTAACCAATTCATCACCTGTAAATTCAGCACCGGATTCTAGGTCCACTACAGCATTGCCCTTTTGTGTAAGCTGAGTACGTTCAACAACGGATAGTAAAGTGTTTTTTTCATTGGCCTCACAGACCCCTCGGGAAACGGACCCATGATCGGAAAGTGTATCCTTTAAGGTATAACCAACAAGACCGTATGCATCTTTATATTCCTTATCTTTTATGAACTCGGCAGCATTCTTGAAAGCACCTTTGCCATAATAATCATCTGCATTTAGTACCACAAACGGATTGTTGATTAACTTTCGCGCCGTCCAAACTGCATGTGCGGTGCCCCATGGTTTTTGACGCTCGCCACTATAGCTGCATCCTTCGGGAATGTCCATTAATTCTTGTGCGATGACATCAAGTTTAATGTTTTTAGGTAATCTCGCCGATAAATGATCTCGTAAGAAGGAAACATTATCTCTCTTTGTAATAGCAACAACATGGTCAAATTCGTTTTCTAGGGCGTCAAAAATGCTGAATTCCATTAAAAATTCCTCGTTGGGACCTAAGCCATCAAACTGTTTTAACTTCCCATATCTGCTTCCGCTTCCAGCGGCCATTAGTAGTAATGTCATGTGTATTGTGTTTTAATGGGGCAAAAATAGGTCATTTAACCTCAAATTGCTGACAATTTTCGATGTACATCCCATTTTATGGATTTAAATGAATTGTATAATTGAATTTGTTTTTGATCAAGTTTTATTCAAATATCAAGGAGGGCTATTTACAATTGGGGTGTCAGTCTAACCTGACAATTGTCATATAATACGAGGGCCAATAATTGTATGTTTGTACCAATACAAAGTACACCCATGAGTAACCTAGTGCAGAAATATAATATCCCAGGGCCAAGATATACTAGCTATCCAACGGTACCCTATTGGAATATGGAGACATTCTCTGGACAGAAATGGAAAAGCTCGCTCAAGAAAAGTTTTGACGAGAGCAATGAAAGAGAGGGTATTAGTCTTTATATACATTTGCCATATTGTGAAAGCATGTGTACTTTTTGTGGTTGTCATAAACGAATAACCACGCAACACAACGTTGAAACACCCTATTTAAATTCCGTTTTAAAGGAATGGAAATTGTATTGCGATCTTTTTGAATCAAAACCTTTTATTAAAGAATTGCACTTAGGGGGTGGTACCCCTACTTTTTTCTCTCCAGAAAACCTGAAAACCTTGATTGACGGAATTTTTATGTCGGCAGAAAAAGCGAAGGATTATGAATTCAGTTTTGAAGGCCATCCAAATAACACAACCAAGGAGCATTTACAGGCCTTGTATGATGTTGGCTTCAGAAGGGTAAGCTATGGTGTCCAAGATTATAATGATAAAGTGCAAAAAGCCATTCATAGGGTTCAACCTTTTGAAAATGTAAAAAAGGTAACTGAAATTGCTCGAGCGATTGGTTATACCTCTATTGGACATGACATTATTTTTGGACTACCACATCAAACCATGGAGCACGTAGAGCAGACAATCCTAAAGACGAAGTCGCTAATGCCCGATAGATTGGCATTTTATAGTTATGCCCATGTACCTTGGTTAAAGGGTAATGGTCAAAGAGGTTTCAAAGATGAGGATTTACCTACTGCCAAGGAAAAGAGAATGCAATACGAAAAAGGAAAGGAACTCTTGACCAAAGTGGGGTACGAAGAAATAGGGATGGATCACTTTGCCTTGAAAAGTGATAGTTTGTACCAATCAATGATTTCTGGGAAATTGCATCGTAATTTTATGGGTTACACGGCTTCTAAGACCCAGTTAATGGTAGGGTTGGGCGCTTCAAGTATTAGCGATAGCTGGTATAGTTTCGCTCAAAATGTCAAAAGCATTGAGGAGTACAAGCATTTAGTTGATAATAAGATAATTCCTATTTATAGAGGTCATATTCTGACTGAGGAAGATCAAAAAATAAGGAAGCATATCTTGAATTTGATGTGCCGTTTTAAGACTTCTTGGAAGAATGAGGAAGATTATTTCCCTGATTTACCAATGGTAAAAGCCAAGCTTCAAGAAATGGAACGGGACGGAATAGTGGAATTTGGAATAGATGATTTAAAGGTTACTGAAAGAGGCCAGCCTTTTATTCGTAATATTTGTATGGCTTTTGACGTTCTACTACATAGAAAAGAACCAGAAACGCGGTTATTTTCGATGACAATTTAATTTTATTTAATCTCTAAAACTTAGATCATGAAAAAAATAGTTGTGCCCATAGATTTTTCGGAACAATCGGAATATGCTTTAAAAGTAGCCGCATCATTGGCGAAAAAACACGGTGCCGAAATTTTGGCCCTTCATATGTTGGAATTAAACCAGGCCATGGTAACCTCCTCAGAAGGATTTCATCCAGAACAGACCGTTTTTATGATTAAGTTGGCAGAAAAAAGATTTAAGGATTTTTTGAACAAACCGTACTTGAAAGGGGTGAAAATCACACCTATTGTAAAACACTTTAAAGTGTTCAGTGAGGTTAATGATGTGGCCAAAAAGAATGACGCCGATATGATTGTCATGGGTTCACATGGCACCGATGGTCTAAAAGAGATATTTGTGGGGTCAAATGCTGAACGAGTAGTCCGCAATGCCGATATTCCAGTACTTGTTATAAAGAAAGAACATTTAAACTTTAAAATAGATAATTTTTTATTCGCTTGTGGTTTTAAGGATGAAAGTCTAATCGCTTTTCAAAAGGCAAAGGACTTTGCGAAATTACTTTCTGCAAAATTAAAGTTGGTTTATATTAATACTCCAGGGGATGATTTTCTTAGTACCGAAGATGCCTATGAGCGAATATCCAAATTCTTGAGCAAAGCAGGTGTTAAGATGGAAGTGGAGATTTATAATGATTACAATATAGAGAAGGGCATACTCAATTACGGTGATAAAATCAAAACGGATATCATTGGTATTCCTACCCATGGTAGAAAAGGGCTGTCACACTTCTTTATGGGTAGTATAGGTGAGGATATTGCAAACCACTCAAACGTGCCAGTAGTGACTTTTAAGATATAGTTGTTAATTAATAATATTAAATTGATGTTTAGGAGGGAAGCCAGATTTGGCTTCCCTTTTTTTTATTCCGGCATTTTTGGGAGCATTGGAAATAATTTGCGTAGCTGTTCAGCAGTTGGTTGGGATCCATATTCACATATTTCAAATATTTCGGCATGTTTGGTCAATGATGCTTTTTTTTTACCGTACCATTTTTCCAAACATGCTATGGTTGTTTTATCTAGAGGATTATAACGCCATTTAGTCAGCATTTCCAATCGTTCTTTTTCGTCTTTGGGTACAGTGTCCAAATTGCCCGAAAGCCAAGGAAGCCATTCAAAGAACTGTGATTTATGTGCAGACATGGCATAGATCTTTTGGTCAAAAACAGCATCAATGTTTATTGCAATATCGGGCTCAAACGGATTTGGCTTTTGAAATTTGTCTTCACAATATAAAAAAACAGGGTTTTTTTTGAGCGCAGGAACTTCTGGGGCTATATTGGGTACTATAACCATAAATGCTGCGTCTTGAACTAGTATTCCGGTATATCTATGGTCTGGGTGGTAATCATTTGGTCTTGGAGCGATTACGATATCAGCATCCCATTTTCTAATTTCTCGAATAATCTTTAGCCGATTTGCCAAAGTGGGCATTAATTCACCATCGTGATTATCAAGGACTACATATTCAACCCCAAATCTTTTTCCAGCCTCTTTTGCCTCGGCAATCCTGACCTTAGCAAGCTCGCCACCACCCATGGCATAATGACCTGCGTCACCATTGGTAAGTGAAACAAATTTTACATTATGTCCCATTTTTGAAAATAGGATAGCAGTGCCTCCAGCGTCAATATCGCAGTCATCAGGATGTGCGCCTATAACCACAATGTTCAGCGGGTTAGACTGGGAATGGTTGATTAAGGGTAAAAATAGAAGGCAAAGGAAAAAGGTTGCTCTTTTCATCTATTTATAAATTTTATATTCATCTAAAAATAAGTATAATAATCCCGAATTCTCGGGACTGCATAGATCAATCGCTTCGCTTTACTCACAGATTAATTAATTTTCCAGATTAAGGAGTTCGTGAATCTGCGATTTCGCATAAAAAATTAAATTATTTCGGTTGGCAAGCAAAAAATTAATTTTGTTTATGCTCTTTTCATAATAGGGGATTACAATAATTTCATGGCATCTGGATTCCAACGTATAGGTTTGTTTTTATAGTAGCTTTCATTGGCCAACAAGGCAGCCCCAGCCGCCCTCAATCCAAAGGTTGGATCTTGGATTACAGCTTTATTATTGCGAACACTTTGGAAAAAATTGTAAAAATGATCGTAATGGCCTCCTTTATAATCCCTTGGGGCTTCCCAAGTTGTTTCACCAACATTAAGGTTCGATGCCCTAGGTTCTAAATTTTGTGAGGCATAACCCTGCCTTATTTTTTCTTGGGTAGCCTCGGTATAAGCAATCATAGAATATTCTCCAGGTATCATACCCAGTTTTGAGCGTTTCAATTTTACTGAATTCTGGCCGATTTCCATTTCACCTTCTGTCCCGATGAGTTTAAAGCCCCCGCCTCCGCCACTTCCAGCAATAAAATTTATACGAAATGCTGCATTGAATGCGGCATGGGTTTCGGTCTTGGGATAATCGTAAAGCGTTATACTTACGTCGGGCACATCGCGGCCATCTTTCCAGTATCGCAAGCCACCTGTCGCCAATGCCCTATTCGGGCCATTTGAACTTATGACGTGGTTGAGGGTAGAAAAGGCATGTACAAAAAGGTCACCTGCAACACCGGTCCCGTAGTCTTGATAATTCCTCCACCTGAAAAATCGTTTTAATTCGTAGGGTGTTTTCGGCGCATTACCCAAAAAGGTATCGAAATCGACCGTAGTAGGATTTGCATCTGGTGGTATCGGATACTGCCAAGCCCCTTCTGCAGAATAACGATCGTTGTAAAAATCCAGCATCACGATTTCACCTATGGCACCATCCTCATATAATTGTTTTGCTTTTTCATTTCCAAGGGAAGACATGCCCTGACTCCCAATTTGACAAATTTTACCAGTTGATTTTTGTACTGAGATTATCTCTTGGCCTTCCTCCCATTTTTGTACCATTGGTTTTTCACAGTAGACTGCTTTGCCAGCCTTCATGGCATCAATCGTGATTTTCTTGTGCCAATGGTCAGGTGTTGCAATAATAACTGCATCAATATCTTTACGATCCAATATTTCACGATAATCCCTTGTAGTGGCAATATTAGCTCCCCAAAGTTCCTTTGCACGATCTAATCTACCTGTATAAAGGTCGCAAACAGCAACTAGTTTAACGCCATCAACTTTCAAGGCAGCTGTTGTGTCATAAATTCCTTGGATTCCTGACCCAATCAACCCAAGGTTTATTTGGTCATTGTGAGAGAAGTTTTCATTGCGATAATCCCTTGATAATATTAATTTTTGCTCGTAAGAAGAAGCAAATACGTAGGGAGCCGATGTTATTGCAGCGGAACCTAATGTTGCTTTTTTTAGAAATGACCTTCTGGTTTTGCCCTTGTCCATGTATGATTTTCTTAGTTGGTAAAATGCTATGAGAAAGTTACACATTTTACCTAACGGAGGCAAAAAATTTCGCTTACAAAGGCAGGAATGATTTTCCCGATTTTACATCTTTCGCCAAATCCCCAATGGTATTATTTTCAAGGTTTTTAATTAAATCTACCCTGAATGGGCCAGCAAATTTATGAAGTGGGCAGGGTTTTTCAGTATTACAATTATGAAGACTCAATAGGCAGGAGTTTAACCTATTATCACCATCAATGACGCTGACAATATCAATCAACGGGGTTTCCCTATTTTGAGCGGTTAGGTAAAATCCGCCATTGGGGCCACGAGTTGAAGAAACAATATTATGTCGTGAAAGTTCCTGTAATAATTTCGCAATATAAGCCTGTGGAACATTTATCGGGGCACTAATGTTTTTTGCCAGTATTTTATCTGTGTCGCTTGAATTTATAGCTAAATATAGAACAGCTTTTAAGGCGTACTTTGAGGAATTTGAAAACATTCTATGATGAATTTTTACTGGGACGAAGATAAAAAGACAAATATGTCCGAAATATGACTTATATCATATTTTAATGCTATGACCACTCATATTTTTGCCCTATTATTCAATAAGCATAGAATAATGAATATTTAATTCAAAAGTGTCTTATTTTTGGTATGTAAATCAATAAACAAAAAACAATGAAGATTTTATTTAAAAGTGTAATTCTTCTTTTCTCAGTGCTTCTGGTAAGTTGTGGCGGTAAGGAAGAAAAGAAAAAAGAGGGTTTTAGTGTAAAACGAAAAGCAACTACAGAAAAAGCAGCTGAAACGCCTGCGGCTTCTGGAACTAAAGCTTCTGAACGAGTGGATTTAACGAACAAAGGCATTGGTCCGGTTACATCTTTGGTATTGAATGATGCTGTTGATGATGCCATGGCGGCCAAAGGTAAAGAGGTTTATGACCAAATGTGTTTGGCATGTCATCGAATTGGTAAAAAATTCATTGGACCTGCTCCCAATGATATTTTGGAACGAAGAACTCCGGAATGGGTCATGAACATGATTCTTAATCCTGATCAGATGGTAAAGGAAGATCCTTTGGCAAAAGACTTGTTGATAGAATTCAATGGTTCGCCCATGGCTAATCAAGGGCTTACTGAAGAACAGGCGAGAGCTGTTTTAGAGTACTTTAGAACATTATAATAAACAATAGATATGAAAACAACAACCAAATTAAGAGTATTTTTTGGTTCATTTTTTATGCTGATTTTATTCGTCGGTTGTAAGAATGAAGCCAAAACAGAAGCCACATCAACTTCTTCAACAGCAACAACGGAAGAAGCTAAAGAAAAAGGCCAAGCCTTTATTGAGGATGATGGGTCAACACCTAATGTATTACAGATTGCTATAGGTTCGGCAGATCACACCACTTTGGTAGCAGCAGTGCAGGCTGCTGATTTGGAAAACGTATTGGTAAATGCAGGTCCTTTAATGGTATTTGCACCAACCAATGCTGCTTTTGATGCCCTTCCTGAAGGAACGGTTTCCAACCTATTAAAACCGGAAAATAAAGATGCCTTGGCCAATATTTTAAAATACCATGTAACTGCTGGTAACTATAGTAAGGATTTCTTGAAAAAGTTCAAGAAACTAGGACAGGCCAATGACCAAAATGTAATGGTAGAGGTAAAAGGCGAAGATGTTTATGTCGGTGGTGCTAAAATTATTGGTAGCGTAAAAGCGGGTAATGGTATTGTGCATGTTGTAGACAAGGTCATGTTACCTCCAACAGAAGAATAAAACAACTCAAATAAACAATAAAACAAATACAATGAAAAAAATCAGATATTCAATGCTTGCCCTTCTGGGTCTTGTTATGGTCTTCACAAGTTGTGGTGATCAAGGCAAGAAATCTTCAAACGGTGCACTTTCCTCTAATAATGCCGAAAAGGTTTATGTAGCACCGGGAGAACAAGATGAGTTCTATGCCTTCCTTTCAGGAGGTTATAGTGGTAACTTAACAGTTTACGGACTTCCATCAGGACGAATGTTCAAGGAAATTCCTGTATTCTCTCAATTCCCGACTTCGGGATATGGTTATTCGGAAGAAACCAAGCCTATGTTGAACACTTCCTTTGGGTTCATACCTTGGGATGATTCGCACCACCCCGATATTTCGCAGACCAATGGTGAATTGGATGGACGTTGGATTTTCATCAATGGAAACAATACCCCTAGAATTGCGCGAATTAGTTTAAGTACTTTCGAGACAGAAGAGATTATGGAAGTACCGAACAGTGCCGGTAACCACAGTTCATCATTCATTACTGAAAATACAGAATATGTTGTGGCCGGTACCCGTTTTTCGGTTCCTGTTCCACAGCGGGATATGCCTATCAATGAATATAAAGGAAATTTCAAGGGAGCTTTGTCCTTTATCAGTGTAGATCCGGAAGATGGTAGATTAGACCTTAAGTTTCAATTGATGATGCCAGGTTTCAACTATGATCTTTCGCATCCCGGTAGGGGAAAATCACATGGTTGGTTTTTCTTTACTACTTATAATACCGAGGAGGCAAATTCGCTGTTAGAGGTGAATGCTTCACAGAACGATAAAGATTTTATCGCTGCCATTAATTGGAAGAAAATTGAAGAGTATGTAAACAATGGTGGGGGTACTAAAATGCCTGCCAATTATGCACATAATGTGTATGATGAACATACCCATACCGCCACCACAACCATGAAGAAAGAAGTGTTGACCGTAGATCCGACCAAAGTGCCAGGCGCGGTTTATTTCTTGCCTACTCCTAAATCGCCTCACGGTTGTGATGTTGATCCAACAGGGCAGTATATTATTGGTAACGGAAAACTTTCCGCAGACCTTACTGTACACTCGTTCGATAAAATGTTGGCAGCTATTGAAGGTAAGAAATTTGACGGCGAAGCCTATGGTATTCCTATTTTGAAGTTCGAAGATGTGTTGGCCGGGCAAGTTAAAAGTGGAGGCCTTGGGCCCTTACATACCGAATTTGATGACAAAGGAAATGCCTACACTACTTTCTTTATTTCTTCGGAGGTAGTTAAATGGAAAGTTGGAACATGGGAAGTTATCGATAGAAAACCAACCTATTACTCTGTTGGGCATTTGATGATTCCAGGTGGTAACTCCAGAAAGCCTTTCGGTAAATATGTGGTGGCCATGAATAAGATCACGAAAGATAGATATTTGCCAACAGGTCCTGAAATGGAACACTCGGCACAGCTGTATGATATTTCTGGAGAAAAAATGGAATTGTTGCTAGATTTCCCAACACATGGGGAACCACATTATGCTGCTGGAATTCCTGCCGAATTGTTGGCGCCAAAATCAAAGAAAATCTACCGATTGGATGAAAATAAACATGAGTATGCAACACTCACTACTGGTGATGCACGCGTAGAGCGCAAAGGGAACGAAGTACATATTTATATGTCTATGATCCGTAGCCATTTTACACCGGATAACATTGAAGGTGTAAAAGTAGGGGATAAGGTGTATTTCCATATCACCAATCACGAGCAAGATTTTGATGTACCACATGGTTTTGCCATGATAGGTCAGAATACTTCGGAATTATTGATTATGCCAGGACAGACCAAGAGTTCAGTATGGGAGCCAAAAGCACCTGGAGTGTGGCCGTTCTATTGTACCGATTTCTGTTCGGCTTTACACCAAGAGATGCAAGGTTATGTTAGGGTGTCACCTGCAAATTCAAATATTGACCTTTCATGGTCTTTGGGCGGTGATTAATTAATACCCTGATATATTATCTTATTTCAATTAAGAAAGCGGGCAGTGTCTATGACCTGTCCGCTTTTTAAATAATTCCAGCAACCTTTCAAAGCCAAACGTAATTCGTAAACCATCAAAAAGTATAAGTGATGAAAAAAGCAAGTATTTTAATGATTATTGGCCCATTATTGCTCTTAGGATTGTATGTTTTTCCCCTATGGAATATCATGTTAGGTGCACCGCAATATCCAGATCCCCTGGGTATGAATATACATATCGATGGTATTCGGGGAGCCAGTGAATTCGACATACAGAATATTGACGGGCTTAACCACTATATAGGAATGCGTCATTTACCAAAACCAGAGGATATGTGGGAGTTTAGCACCTTCCCATTGGTTATCGGAGGAATGGTGGCCTTAGGGGTATTGATCGGGCTTTTGGGCTTTTTTGGAAAAGTAAGCTATAAATGGTTTTTGGGATGGTTTATTCTCATGAGTATTTTGGGAGTCTTGGGAATGTACGATTTTAATGCTTGGATGGTAGATTATGGGACCAACCTAGACCCCAATGCCATCATGAAACTCACCAATCCGGATGGAACACCCATGTCATATAAGCCACCGCTTTTTGGCCATGCCAAAATGCTCAATTTTGATGTAACCTCTCTTCCCCATACAGGCGGTTACATGATGTTCGTGGGTATGATGTTGACTGTCGTTGCATTTTTTGTTGGTAAAAGAGCTTGGAAATTCAAAAATACCACAGATTCAGTAACACCTTTAAAAGTTAAAGCGAATGATAAGTAGATGCCTTTTTGTTGCCATAGCGCTTTTGATCATGGTTTCATGTGAGGTTAGTCCAAAACCAATAGATTATGGTTCAGATGGCTGTCATTTTTGTTCCATGACCATTGTTGATCGTCAGCATGCCGCGGAAATAGTAACAAAAAAAGGTAAGGCCTTTAAATTTGATGCGGTAGAATGCATGGTGAATCATTTAAAGGATATCGATGTTTCAATAGTCGAACTTTTTTTGGTGAACGATTTCATGGCCCCAGGCAAGTTAATCAATGCCAAGAAGGCGACCTTTTTAATAAGTAAGGATATACCAAGCCCTATGGGGGAATACTTGTCAGCGTTTCAATCCAGAAATGAAGCTGAGAATGTTGAAGCTGAAAATAAGGGAAAATTGTATTCTTGGGAGGAGTTGTTGACTAAATTCAAGGTGCAATAATTAAATACCTTTTAATGGTTAATAGTATGCGGTCATCATATGTCCGTTAATTTCTATTAACCATTTTTTTTTAAATATATTTGAATACATGTACAAAACAAGCAATCTAATTGCAGAACAGAAATTCGATAAAGTACAAGTCCAAAAGTTGGTAAAGACCGACGCATTGGAAATACTCAGTATTAGTTTAGAAAAAGGGGCTACATTCCCCGAACATACCTCCCCGACAGATGCGCAATTGATTGTTTTGGAAGGTGACATTGTATTCCATATCAATAAAACTTTCTATCAATTAAAATCACAGCAAAATTTTAATTTCCCAAAAGCCACACCACATACTGTAAAGGCCAATAAGAATTCAAAATTTTTGATCATACGATAATGTATAATTTTCGCCTGCCATTCACTGTGCTTATGTTTCTTATGGGAACTTCACTTTGGGCCAAGACTATTGAAGTCTGTGCCAACTGTGAGGTTAAGACCATTAAAGATGGAATAGCTATTGCAGCGGATTATGATACCCTTTTTATTAAAAAAGGCACGTATAAAGAATTCAATATAATCGTCGACAAACCGCTTACCCTTTTAGGTCAAGGGTTTCCTGTAATTGATGGCGAGGAGCAAGGAGAGATTATCCGTATTGTTTCCGACAACGTTACGATAGACGGTCTCTTTATAATCAATGTTGGCACCAGTTATACTACTGATTATGCCGCCATTCGAGTCGTTAAAAGTGAAAATTTCCTCATACAGAATGTGGTGTTGGAAAAACTGTTTTTTGGAATTTATCTTGAAAAATCGAACAATGGCAGAGTATATCATAATAAGATTATCGGTGATGCCGTTGATGAGTATAATTCCGGTAACGGAATTCAATTGTGGTATTCCCACAATGTTGTGGTAGACCGAAATATAGTTCAGGGTGTACGCGACGGTATTTACTTGGAATTTTCAGATCATATCACCATCAATAATAATGAGAGCACCAACAATCTAAGATATGGCCTTCATTTTATGTTTTCTAACGATGATGTGTACACCAATAATACCTTTGAGCGTAATGGAGCGGGTGTGGCGGTCATGTTTTCAAAACGTATTAAAATGGTCGGGAATATCTTTAGAAAGAATTGGGGATCGGCGGCGTTTGGCATGTTGCTAAAGGAAATTAACGATGCCGAGATTATAGGCAATACCTTTGAGGAAAATACGATTGGTATCAATGTGGAAGGCTCTAACCGTATCGTATATAAAAACAATAACTTCATTAACAATGGCTGGGCTGTAAAGGTTTTAGGGGCATGTTATACCAATTCATTCATCAATAATAATTTCCTATATAACTCTTTTGATATTTCCTATAATAGTAAGTTGAACGACAATCTGTTTGAGAAAAATTACTGGAGTAGTTATACAGGATATGATTTGGATAAAGATGGAATAGGGGATGTGCCTTATCGTCCCGTGAAATTGTTTTCATACATTGTGAACCGCACACCGGAAACCATAGTTTTGTTACGTAGTTTGTTTATGGACATAATTGATTTTTCGGAAAAAGTTTCCCCGGTTTTTACTCCAGATAACTTATTGGATACCATGCCATTAATGAGAAAATCAGAATGATACAGATAAATAATCTTTATAAAAAGTTTGGAAAAAACCAAGTACTGTCCAATTTGGATTTGGAAATAAATGGTGGTGGAATATTTGCTGTCCTTGGTCCCAATGGTTCTGGAAAAACAACCTTGATTAAGAGCATTTTAGGAATGGTCGTTCCTAATAAAGGAAGTATTTCTGTGTTGGATAAAATAATCAAGAAAAACTGGAAGTACCGCCATGAAATAGATTATCTCCCTCAAATTGCTAATTTTCCAGGCAATCTCAGAGTAAAGGAATTAATTCGGATGATCAAAGACCTTCGCCAAAAGAAAAGTAAGGAAGAAGAGTTGATACAACTTTTTGGTCTTGAGCCATTTTTGGATAAAAAGTTGGGAACACTCTCTGGAGGGACAAAGCAAAAGGTGAATATCGTCTTGACCTTTATGTTCGACAGTCCCTTGATAATTCTCGATGAACCAACAACAGGATTGGATCCCGGGTCACTGATTAAATTAAAAAAATTGATTCTCCAAGAAAAAAATAAAGGTAAAACCATATTGATCACTACCCATATCATGCAATTTGTCGAAGAAATGGCCGATGAAATTGTATATCTTTTAGAAGGCAATATTTATTTTAAAGGTAGTGTTGAGCAATTGATGACCAAGACCAAACAAAAGGATTTTGAACATGCCATAGCGGCCATATCAACACATACAGCCGATGCTTAAGATTCTAAAATATAGTTTTTACGATTTAATGCGTAGCCGATGGAGCTATGTGTATTTTCTATTCTATTTGGCATTGGGTTTTGTGCTATTATTTCTGAACAATGACCTTTCAAAAGCTGTAATTACCTTGATGAACGTTATCATTGTTCTTGTCCCACTTATTAGTACAATTTTCGGGGTCATGTATTTCTATAATTCAAAGGAATTCACCGAACTACTTCTAGCCCAACCCTTAAAAAGAAGTTCAATATTCTTGGGACAGTATCTGGGTGTGGCCGGTTCCTTAACGATGAGTCTGGTATTGGGATTGGGAATACCTTTTATTCTTTATGGATTGTTTCGAAGTGATGCTATTTGGGATTTTTCACTATTGCTGATAACCGGAGCCTTCTTGACCTTGATTTTTACGGCCTTGGCCTTTAATATTGCCTTATCCAATGAAAACAAAATAAAGGGATTTGGGTACGCTGTTTTGTTATGGTTGTTCTTGGCGGTAATATATGATGGATTGTTTTTGTTATCCCTTATCATTTTTGAAGAATACCCATTGGATTCTTTTTCCTTGGTAGCGACTATGCTGAACCCTATTGATTTGTCCAGAACTCTTATTTTATTAAAGTTGGATATTTCTGCTCTTCTGGGTTACACAGGAGCCGTGTTCAAGTCGTTTTTCGGCACCAATTTAGGGTTTATGATTTCAATCGTAATGTTGCTAATATGGACAATACTTCCCATATGGCGCTTGGCTTATAAATCAAAAAGAAAGGATTTTTAGATTACATTCACTTCTTGATGTATCTTTTTTAGTAGGATGATTTTGAAAAACCATATAAACCTTGCTCTGGGCTATTTTATTATAGCTGCTTTACTTGGGGTGTTGTTGAGGTCTTTTCATTCTATTGAAATTCCTGTTACTTATAAGTTTATTGTACATACACATTCGCATATTGCTTTGCTGGGATGGGTTTATATGGGCTTGACCACGCTACTGTATAAGCTGTTCCTAAAAAGGAAGGAAGTTGCCCTGAAATATCGTCGCATTTTTTGGTTTACACAATTTACGCTTGTGGGGATGTTAGTGACATTTCCTTTTCAAGGATATGCCCTTTTTTCTATCATTTTCTCTACGCTGTTTTTATTTGCTTCCTATTGGTTTACCGGGTTTTTTATGAAACATATTCCTGCTTCATACAAGAAAACCAATTCTTATAAGTGTGTGAAATTCGCTTTGTGGTATATGGTGCTTTCGAGCTTAGGACCTTGGGCTTTAGGCGCGATTATGAATACTTTGGGGGCGACGTCTATATGGTATCGATTGTCCATTTATTTCTATTTGCATTTTCAATATAATGGGTGGATGATTCTCGGCCTTTTAGGCGTCTTTATTTATGTCTTGGAACGGAATGATATTGAGATTCCAAAAGTAACTTTCAATCGTTTTTTTTGGTGGATTAATTTGGGAATAGTCTTATCATTTTTCCTCTCAACGCTATGGACTAAACCTCATGTATTTTTATATGTTATAGGAGGCCTTGGGGCAATACTCCAAATAATGGCCTTTGGGATTTTAGTAATGCTAGGTATAAGAAATAAGGAAAAACTGTTTCAAATACTTACGCCACTTCAAAAGAATCTGCTATTTATAGTTGCTGTCCTTGTTGGGGTTAAAATACTGCTACAGTTATTAACAGCTTTCCCTTATTTTGCAGACTTGGCAGCTACAATAACCGACTTCACCATAGGCTATTTGCATTGGACTTTCTTGGGTGTGGTCACCATGGCCTTGTTCCTGTTCTTCAATTATTTTAAATTACTGATACTACCTAAACCAGCGATCATCCTTTATCTAATAGGATTTGTTTTTACAGAGGTAATGATTTTTTATAAGGGTATGGCAGCATGGGGGAGTTTAGGTATTTTTGAGAGTTATTTTGAGGTCTTGGCCCTTGGGAGTTTAGTGATCCCTTTGAGCCTAATTTTAATATGGTTCACCAACATTAAGGTTCTAACCGATGGTAGCTAGCAAATTCATATATCGTAGCACTTCATTTTGGTAAAAAGGTCAGTGAAGGATAAACAAGGGCATTTCTACAATTGCGTTTAGCCTTGGTCTTCGTCAGATAAACCTTAACATGTTAGAGAATGTTCTTGGTTCTTTTTTTCTTACTATATCGTTGGCCTGGGTCATAAAAATAACTTCATCGCAACCTAGGATCATTGTTATCGCAACTACAGTCAGGTTTATACGATTATAGCATCTATTTTTTGCATTAACCTATCCGTTTCGATTAGGGTGACGATGATTTTTTGGTAGTGAATAATATCATCATAGTCCAAGGTGCTGCCCTTACGGTCCTTCAACCATTTTTGGGCGGGCTGGTAGCCGCCAATGTAGAACTTCCAAGCCACTAAGGGAATGTTATCAAAATATTGCGTTTCATTAATCCAGATTCTACCGACCTCTCCTTTCCCCATAACCTCCCAATTGTTTTTGCCGATTTTGGTCGTGATGGTGTTATCGCCATCAATGGGATAGCTGGTGTTATATTCCTCCACTTTGGGCGATTCCAATAAGTGCAATTGTCTAAGTTTCCCGCCCAGAGCGACCAATTGCCAAAAGGTTTCAACTTTTTTGGGATAGAACTCGCGCGGAAGATTTGTTTTTAAGAACTCCTTGTGCGTTTCACGGTGGCTGGACGAATTCATAACCGCAAAGAAATAGTCTAACAAGTCTATGGGCGCAAAGGTTTGCTTGTAGGCATCGCGTACTTCAGCACTGTTGGCCATACAAACATTGCCTTCGTCTAGGGATTCGGGTACAAAGGTCAGGCCTATACTTTTTTCAATCTGTTTAAGGATTAGGATATGCTCACCATTGTTATCGGCCTGTATACGAACGTACCATTTATTTAATTTTTCCAAATATTTTGCCAAAATCATATGTGACCGTGTATAAGATGTTGTGGAAAACTATGCTACGTATTAATTCTTAGTATCCACATGTTCAGGGCAATCCAGGCGAATATCCCGATTTAATAATTCTTTAATCCAGCACCACCTTCTCAATTCGTTTAATACCATTTCTATTCATAATTACACGGTAACGGCTAAACTCAATACCTTCTTCTGTATAATACTTTTGAATAATATTGATATTATAGACTTTATTTGCTGCTTTCATATATACCTCACCCTTTTTGACCAAAATATAGTCCTTTTTTGGATCATCCATATACTGTATGAATCGGTGAAAATTAAGGCGGGTAATATCGGTTAAGCCGATAATATTCTCGTCGGTCAGGTCGTTGCCAAACTTTTTCGGGTAGATGGTGATTTTCTTTTTATACTCTATTATTTGCTCATTTAAGGATCTTTCCGAAATTCCTATGACCATATCTTTTTGACGGTGTTTTTTTACCTTTTCGCCTAGTTTTTTTAATGGTACAAATGAGAATTTTTCCTTTATCAAACCAATCTTATTATTGAGTGCATTGGTGACCTTTATTTTATAATCTGAAAAAAAACTATGGGATTTACTCACGAATAGTTGACTTACCGAACCTTTTATACGGTCTTTGAGCATATAACCCACTACCAAGGC
>CBDUKE010000047.1:0-22973 GCA_965367725.1 uncultured Maribacter sp.
TCCAAATTTATCTATCCAGCCTGAGGTTGATGGGTTCATAGGTGGTTAATTAGAGTTCCAAATTAAAGGAATTTATAAGACTTATTCTATTTGGAACAATTCTTTTTGCCAAAGAATTATGGGATTATTGATTTAAAGAGCAACTAATGGGGATGCCGCAACCATTTGTTTCAAAAGTGGATTATAATAAACGGGTTTAAAAGCATAGACCCACTATTTTGCACCTTAATAGTATCTTTTGCTCGGAATCCAACGATTAAGTTCAAATACTGTTTATCAAATAAAAAGAGCCACCTTATGGTAGCTCTTAAATAAATGTTTAAACATTACTTCTTACTGAATGATTCCGGTACAACTAATGCGGGCACCTGCGTCCCCACTAGGTTGTGAGGTGAAATCATCTACACCTTGGTGAACAATTACGGCCTTACCAACAATATTCATATTCTCATCGTCACAACCAATGCACCATTGGTCCGTGGAAAAATTTAATGTTGCGTTACCTTCGGCATCCGCTACAAAGTTTCCAATATCACCTTTGTGAAAGCCTTCTCCTACACCCCATTTACCATGTGGTTCGTGTGTCGGATTCCAATGCCCACCAGTGGATTTTCCATCATCGGAAGAACAATCTGCCTTTTCATGTAAATGAATGGCGTGTTCCCCTGGGGTTAGTCCTGAAAAAGTGGCAACCATTGTTACTTCGCCATTTTCTTGTGTAAAAGTAACTTCACCTTTTACGTTGCTATTACTCTTAGGTTCCATGGAAAACTTAATAACCTTTACATTTTCCTCTACCTTTACTTCCTCGGTAACCTTGTCTTGTACTTCTTTTTTTGCTTCTTTACAGTTATAACCGGCCATTATAACAAGTGCTAAAGCAATTAATTTTATTCCTTTCATCTGTCTTTGTTTTTGGATTCTGATCTAAAGTTAATTAATAATTTGAGTAGCGCAATAATTGGATCATTAATTGTGATTCTTCAGCTACTAAGGAAATCTTTTAATAAAAAGTAAAACCAAGCTAAGATTTTATCATGGAATAATTTCGGTAATTACTTGAGTTTCGCTATGTAATGTCTTATGAACAGGGCATTTATCAGCTATTTGAAGCAAGCGTTTCAATTGTTTATCGTCAAAATCCCCAGTAATTTTGATTTCTCTATGAAACGTATCGATTTTGGCGTTTGATGATTCACAATCCTCACAATCCAAAGCATGTGTTTTACTGTAAGAGGTGTGTACTTCAACATTGTCTATATGCCAATCTTTACGCTTTGCATACATTTGTAGTGTCATTGCAGTACAGGCCGATAGACCTGCGGAAACCAATTCATATGGAGACGGACCAAAGTCATTTCCGCCATAGCTTGTGGGTTCATCTGCAGTCATATAATGGTTCCCAACTTTCATTGCTGTGGTAAATCCGTCATCAAAATCCAAGCTTGCAACCACTTGGTGCTTGGTATTAGGCAATTCCTCTGTATCGCTGATGTTCAGATATCTTTTCGCCCAGCCTGATATGACTTCACCGGCATAAATGGAATCTTTTTTGTCCATCAATAAATGATCCGCACCATCTAACGAAATAAAACTTTTTGGATGATGGGCAGCCCTATAGATTTCTTCAGCATTTTTTATACTTACCGTATTATCCTGTGGAGAATGCATGATTAAAATAGGTTTGCGAAGATTTTTTACAGTATCTGACAATGTTTTGTGCTCCAAATCATCTAGGAACTGTTTCTTTATGGTGAAATCCCTGCCACTGAGGTTGACGATCGCCTTTCCATTTTTTTTGATCTCAGCTACGCTGCTTTGCAGTAAACGTTGCACATGTTTAGGATTGGATGGCGCCCCAATTGTTGCAACCGCCTTTATTGAGTCCACTTGGGCTGCAGCATAAATAGCGGCAGCACCTCCCAAAGAATGTCCGATAAAGAGGGTAGGAGCGCTGTAATTATCATTCAGATAATCTGCTGCGGCAATTAAATCCTCAACGTTTCCAGAAAAGTTAGTATCGCCAAAATCCCCTTCACTTTCTCCCAATCCCGTAAAATCAAACCGTAGTACCCCAAATCCATTTGAGGTCAAAGCCTTGCCTATGTTCCTGACGGCTGTTAGATTTTTATTACAGGTAAAACAATGCGCGAAGATTGCGAAGTTGTGTGGATGTTGATTTGCGGGAAGCTCTAATCTACCTACCAAAGATTGGCCTTCCTTATTTTTGAAAATTACTTTTTGTAGATTCATTCAATTCAGTTATTTAGCTGTTAATGGTAGGTCGTAAAATAGCTAAAATACTTAATTCGAATGTTTTAATCAGCTATAGGTTTCTTTCTCAAATCGGTATTGAATAAAACCCCTATTCTTAGTATATCGTAATTTGTTAGAGCAAAGTGATTTTTTAAATACCCTAATTCCAATTTCAGATTAGGGTAAAAAGCATACCCAAACCCTAGGTGCAATCTGTTTTGGTTATAAATAGGTTCTTGAAGATTTATAAAAACCTCGTCAAAAAAAACACCATAAAATTTATCGAAAAGAGGATGGGAGATCATTAAACGATATCTCATTCTATTTGAAAAGTCCGTTCTCCCATTTTTATTTATCCACCGATGTTCTATGCGATAACGGTGTGCTATGCTTAGTTTTCTGATTTTGTTCTTAAGTGTTATTTCTTCATATGGTCTATTTTCAGAAACGCTTGTATTTTCAATAGTTTCGGAGTATTGATGAATATAACCAGCTGTAACCGATACTGCGGGATTTATTTGATAATTCAACCCAGTTCTTATGAACTGATTGTCCAAATCTTTGAAAACCTCATAATTATGCAGTCTAAACTCTGTAATTAGATTAAAACTATTGGAGATTTTGTGGGTTCCATAAAGCATCACCCATGAGCCCCAATCATTTTCATTTAAATCTTGGGATCTTAAGGGGATTGTAAAAAGTAGTGGAATTAGTAGCATTAACTTTTTCAAAACGCCTTTCATATTATAGTAGGGATTAGAATATATTCAAAATCCAGATTCGAAAGTGTTATTTAGATGGGAATCTAAGGTAAATGTACTCCCTTCATAAATGGATAAACCTGACAAATGTCAAGTTTCAATCTTGTTTATAGCTATTTGCCGTTTTATTGTTTTTTTTTTACTTTTTCAAACTGATAATAAAAAACCTTCCCATGATTACGAGATCACAGGAAGGTTGATACTATAATTAACTTTGTTTAGGAATCTGTATCTACTTTTAATTTTTCACCATCAATAATAGGTGTTCCTTTATCTTTTTTCAAATAAACATCCAAGAATTCCAACACCTTGCTATAGGCCTTGATTTGATTTTCTTTTTTTACAAAGCCATGACCTTCGTCCTCAAATAGAACATATTCCACAGGCACCCCATTTTTACGTACACCAGCAACAATTTCGTCAGATTCAACCTGTAACACCCTTGGATCTTGCGAACCTTGTAAAACAATCAGCGGTTTGGTCACTTTGTCGGTATGGAATAATGGTGATATTTGCTTTAAGCGAACAGAATCGGCACTATTGGGGTCTCCCAGCTCTTTATATAAGGCATCTTTGAAAGATTCCCACCAAGGCGGAATGCTTCGTAGGGTACGAACCCAATTTGTAACACCAAACAAGTTTACGCCAACTGCGAATTCTTCAGGGGTATAGGTCAAAGCTGCCATAGTCATATAGCCACCATAAGAACCTCCTATAATTCCAATTTTTTCCGCATCGATCTCTGTTTGGCTCGCCAGCCAATTTTTGCCTTCAACACAATCCTTCAAATCTTTGTCACCATGGTTTAAATCATCCATTTGAAAAAAAGTCTTTCCGTAGCCACTACTACCTCTATTGTTTACAGCAAGAACTGCATAACCGTGATTTACAATGTACTGAATGAACGAATTGAAATTTTGTCTTGATTGTCCTCCAGGTCCACCATGAACCCAAACTAATGCAGGAACTTTGTTGTCAGTTGTCGCTTGATGAGGTTTATAATAGATAGCAGGTACCTCTAGACCATCAAAAGATTTAAAACGAATCACTTCTGCGGTTACCAAGTGTGTGCCATCGATGTCATCATTTAACACATTGGTTAATTGCTTTTGCTCCTTGCTCTCTAGGTTATAATAGAACAAGTTTGAGGGCGTATGTGATCCTCCGGCATAAAACCGCATTTGCTTTTCATCATCTGAAAAACCAACATTGGTAATGCTTGCATTTTCAAAAGTTGGTAAATCAATAGTCTCACTTGTAGCCACATCCATGACCTCAATCACATTTTTAGCATCTTCATTAATATAAGTCACTTGGTATTTTCCATTTTCAGTAAAGTAGGTTCCCGAAATATCCCATTCGCGCTCCATCACTTTTTCGCTTGACTTGGTTTTTAAGTCAAACTTTTTCAAATATGAGAATTCAGACCCATCATCAGTTGTGTAATAAAGATATTTTCCGTCAGGGGAGAAGTCTTCACCGCTATTAGAGCTTTGGGTAGCATTGATCTTGGTGAGCGATTTATCCTTTAGGTTGTAAACAAACAGATCGCTGTCATTGGTATTGATTGCCTTACTTAAAGGAAGATAAGTTTTGTCATTTGAAATTCCCCCAACACTATAGCCATCATCATTTTGATATAATAATTTTGGTTGCATGGTCGCCAATTCCATTTCATACAGGTCCATATACTTTTTATCTCTTTTGTTCGATGTAAAAAAGAAGCTCTTATCATCTTTGGCCCAGCCATAAAAACTAGCTCTTGCCCCTTCATATGGAGTTAAATTCCTATGGGTGCCAGAGGAATCCCTTAAGTATATATGAAAGATTTCATCCCCATTATTATCCATTCTAAACAACATTCTATCATCTTTTGGAAAATAGGAAATAGAAAAAATGGAGGCACTATCCGAGGCAGTAACTGGCATTAGCTCACCGCCAGAAACGGGCACGGTATACATATTGTAAATTCCTGAGCGGTTACTTGAAACCAGTAAATTGGATTTATCACTAGAGAAGCTCCCGCCAAAAACACTCTCATTGTCCATCATCTGCTCAATGGTATATGTTTTTAGTGTTTCAGCGATGCTGGGTTTAGTTTCTTTTTTTTCCTTACATCCCCAGAAAAGGGTGATTGCAAGAAATGCTACCATAGTTTTTTTCATAAAGTGCTAATTTTAATTTATTATTTAACCCCACATAATTATGAAAAGGAAGGGTTAAGGTTCTATTACTTATTGATATTTTCTAGTTTAGTTTGAAAGCTTTGGTTTCCTTAAACGGTGATACCTCTTGTTTTTCAATTTCTTCCCTATAAGCTTTCCATTTATCCTCAAAAAAGGCATTGGTTTTTTGTAATGCTTTTTTCAAATCATCTTCTGCAAATTGAATAAGCCTTTTTTCTGTGGCCGTTATACCTGTCTTTCGCGTGCGGGTATAGAAACCAGCGTTCCCTATGCGTTGCATAACAGTAACTTCAGGATTTCTAGTAATACCTTGTCTTTTGTCTTCTTTGCCTAAATAAAGCGCAATAACTGAATCTATCTGTTTTACAATATCTTTAGAGGCCTTGATTTGTTCTTTATAGGCTTTCTCATCAAGTTCTTTGAGCTCTTTCTGGTATTTACTTGCTACATTCTTGCTTTCTACCAATTGTTTTACAGCATCGGCAGCAGTTTGAGTAAATACATTGAGCTTTTTTGAGGTTTCATATACTTCACTGATAGAAGCCATTGATGTGTTTAATCTTGGATCGGATTTCACCTCGATCATCGTCTCATCGCTCATTTCCCCAAATGAAATTTTGATTTTATAGGAACCTGGTTTTACATCAATACCACCTCGCTCATTTTTGTTTTTAGAAATTTTACGTGAAGGTCTATCTGGCCCTTTTTCATCCATACCCCAATAAATACGATGGAATCCGGCTTTTTCAGGAGTTTTTTTCTTAATGGTCCTAATCAATTTATCACCATTATAAAATTGAAACATGATGGAATCTTTTTTCTGCACACCTGTCAATTTTTCTTTTGGAGTGTCTTCTTTTGAAGTATCCTTTTCATCTTCATCTTCAACTTCATCTTCAACTTCATCTTCATTTTCGGCTGAATCCTTTTCCTCTTTTTTATCCGCTGTTTTTTTCTTTCCTTCCTTTAAATAGTACGTAATCATGGCGCCGGACTTTTTATTTTCCGCATTGTATAAAGCATCGCCGCCGAATCGGCTGCCGGTAGGTTGTTGGTATGCCGCTTGATATGCTGTAGGAGGAGTAAAGATTTTGATGTCTTTCTGCAGAAAGGTATTATCTGAAGCAAGAGCCCGCAAAGGACGAATGTCATCCATAACCCAGGCCGCACGACCAAAAGTGCCAATCACCAAATCATGTTCCCTAGGTTGAATCACTAAATCCTTAGTGGAAACTGTTGGGAATCCTTCCGTCCATTTTTGCCATTTTACACCAGCATTGAAAGAAATATATAGTCCATCATCTGTTCCCAGGAATATTAAATTTGGGTTCTCAATGTCTTCGACGATTGAAAGTGTATAACTCTTAACATCATTGCCATCAACAATTCGTTCCCAGGTCTTTCCGTAGTTTTTAGTCCGGTAAGCGTAGGGTGTATAGTTGAATCTACGGTAGTCGTTTGCAATTAAAAGCGCTTCTCCTTTATTTTTATTTGATGCTTTAATTTGAGCGACCCAACTACCACTGGGTAAGCCTTTTATGTTTTGTGTGACTTCTATCCAACTAGCCCCTCCATTTTGAGTGTAATGCACACGACCATCATCACTACCCGTCCAAAGCATATCTTTCTCAACAGGTGAAGGTTCTATTACTAAGATTGTACAATGGTTTTCCGCGCCAGTTGCATCCATGGTCAATCCGCCACTTTCACCTTGCTTTTGTTTTTCTGGGTCGTTTGTGGTCAGGTCTGGTGAAATAACATCCCATGTAAGTCCCTTATCTGTGCTTTTATGCACAAACTGACTGCCAAAATAAACGGTATTATTATCATAGGGGTCTTGACCTATTGCCGCATTCCAATTAAAGCGGAGTTTGGTTTTGGCATCTGGTGGGGTGGGACGTACAACATAATTGTTTCCCGTAACATGGTCATAACGCTGTACAAACCCTTGTTGGCTCATAGTGTATCCGTACCGTGAATCTTCCTTATCTGGCACTACATCAAACCCATCTCCAAAACTGATCTCTTGCCAATAACTATTGCGGATGCCTTGTGATTTCCAGACATAAGCCGGCCCTCTCCAGGAACCGTTATCCTGCATTCCACCATAAACGTTATAAGGGTAATCATTATCCGTATTTATATGATAGAATTGTGCCACGGGTAAATTGCCTATAAAACGCCAGGATTCCCCACCGTCTCGGGTAATATTGAGTCCGCCATCATTACCGTTGACCATGAACTGACCATTTTCTGGATGTATCCACCAAGCATGATGGTCGGGGTGTACCCCATTATCAACCCCATATGCTGGCATTAACTCCGTAAAGTTCTTTCCCCCATCTTGTGAAACATTCACATAGGTGAAAACTGAATATACCCTATTCTCATTCTGGGGATCTACATAGATTTCTGAATAATAAAATGGTCTGTTTCCGATGTCGGCCTTATCATTGATTTTTTTCCATTTAAAACCACCATCAACTGATTTGTACAAGGCATTCTTCTTGGCCTCTACGAGGGCATAAACAACATTGGGCTTGTTTGGGGCAATGGCTATACCAATTCTGCCTAATTCCCCTTTGGGAAGACCATCTTCCTCAGTAAGTTTTTTCCAATTCTTGCCACCATCATGGGTCATATAAAGTCCACTGCCTTTTCCACCCGATTTAAAAAACCATGGGTCGCGTTTATGCTCCCACATGGCTGCAATCAGTTTATTGGGATTCGTGGGATCCATAATCAAATCCGCTACGCCTGTTTTGTTGTTCACAAACAAGATCTTTTCCCAGGTCTCACCGCCATCGGTGGTCTTATAAACCCCTCTTTCAGCATGTTCGCCCCAAGGAGAACCAATTGCACCGACATATACGGTATTGGGATCCATTGGGTCAATTTTGATCCGGTGGATATGACGGGTTTTCTCCAAGCCCATCGACTTCCAGTTTTTACCACCATCCAAAGATTTATAAACGCCAAAACCTCCATTCAGACTGTTTCTTGGGTTGCCCTCGCCAGTTCCTACCCAAATAACTGAAGGGTTGGTTTGTTGAATGGCAACAGCTCCAATAGAAGCGGTCAATTCTTTATCAAAGATGGGGTCCCACTTTATACCGCCCGAAGTGGATTTCCATAATCCGCCGGAGGCTGTGCCGACATACATGACATCAGGTGATTGGTGCACAACATCAATAGCTGTTACACGGCCACTCATTCCTGCAGGACCTATGTTTCTTGGTTTTAGATCTTGAATAAGATCCATTTTGAATTCTTGGGCAAAGAGTGAGATTGATGCGAAAAGCATCACTACTGAAAGTAATTTTTTCATTGGTTTAGCGTAAGTTAATTAGTCAGATAAATATAGGCAAATCTTTGCGGGAAATTCTTAAAGAGGTGTTAAGGATAAGCTTTTTACAGAGGTTGTTGTGAAAATTGATTTATTGATTTTCTAAGACCTATAAAGATGAAAATCAACAAGGAATATCCAATGAAAAAGGGAATAATATAATGCCCAAAATCAAGGACCAACATGAGTGCGATAATCAATAATTGAAATCCAAGACCAAAGGAAGATACTGCAGTCATTAGCCAATTGGGCAACTTTCCATTTTCAACAGCCTTGCTATCCAACCAGTATATGATCTTGTCGAATGTGCCATAGCACAGCTGATAAAGTTTGAATAAACTATTAACTGTACTTTGTTTTTCCCCATTCATAGCTTTTGGGGCCTCATTTTCAAAAATTCGACTCGTCGTATCCCCATTGTGTTTGTTCCTTAGAATAACATAATAGTAATTATAAAGGGTTCCCTGTAATTGAATGGCTATAAAAGCCAGAATAGCCAAAAGAAAAGGGCTTTGGTACACATGCCAAATGGACAAAATGATCAATAAATTCAATAGAATGTCAGCGATGGAATCAAAATACCTTCCCGTATATGAAGGTGTATTTTTTAGTCGGGCCAGCTCTCCATCAGCTGCATCCAATATTGATTTTAAAACCAAGAAAAATGCAGCAGTCCAATAGTGTTGATTTAAAATACAGAAAATGGCAACTAATCCTGAAATAATAAAACTTATTGTTACGTCAATTGGTGTAACCGAGGTGTTTTTAAGAAGGTTCGCGATAATTTTGGCTATAGGCCGGCCGTAATCTGATAAGTCGAAGAATTGATTTTCCTTTGGTAGCTTTGACATTCTAAAATAATCGCGCTTGAAAACGCTAAGAACGAGAGCACGCTTGCTTAGCATTTTAGCCCAATAGCTAACATAAAGGTACTACTAATTTAGGATAGCATGTAATTCAAAATTTATAAAATTGAATTATTCGTTTTTATATATAACCCCGTCTTTCATCACAAATCTTACTTTGCCCATATTGGAAATGTCCTGTGTTGGGTCGCCTTCCACGGCAATAATATCCGCTAGAAATCCCTTTTGTAAATTTCCACGATCAGGCATATGTAAAACCCTTGCATTCAATGAGGTAGCTGATTTTAATGCATGTAAAGGTTTCATCCCATAATCAACCATCATTTCGAGTTCCCGATAATTTTCACCATGGGAAAATACGCCGACATCACCTCCAAATACAATATCAACTCCTGATTGCAATGCCAATTTAAAGGAAGCCTTTTTTGCTTTGATACGTTCAGGGTCTGGATCAATTCCTTTGTTCCATCCATTGTATTGTAAAATGGCATCCCCCGCGGCAAGTGTTGGGCATAGGGCAACGCCTTTTTCCTTCATCAAATTAAAGATTTCCAAAGTGCCACCATCCCCATGTTCAATTGTTTCAACACCACCCATTACGGCGCGCCTAATTCCCTCTGGGGTACTCGCGTGCGCAACAACATATCTCCCCGCACTTTCAGCAGTAGCGACCATGGCTTCAATTTCTTCTAATAAAAAAGTAGGTTGCGAAGGTTCGCCTTTTCCCCATCTATAGTCCGCATAGATTTTTATTAAATCAGCCCCATTGCCTAATTGTCTTCTTACCGTTTTTATGACTTCGTCAACCCCACTCGCAGCTTCGGCCCCCAATGGAACGGTTACTCCATCATGGAAACCCTTTGGACCATAAGCTCCTGTGGCTACGATGGCAGGCCCTGCGACCAATACGTTAGGGCCTGGGATGATGCCATCATCAATCATCTTTTTTAAATAAACATCGGAGTATCCTGCCCCTTCCGCACCCAAATCCCGCATAGAGGTAATGCCTGCCATCAATGATTGCTTGGCATGCACGGTTCCGCGAATCGCCCTTTCCACAGGAGATTCCTTCAATACTTGATCATTCCATGTAGTTTCGTTGTAAGGATGTAGCAATAAGTGTGAATGTCCCTCTATGAGACCAGGCATTAAGGTCATTCCTGACATTTTGATTTTTTTGGCGTTCGGGGAAACCTGTATTCCTGAAGGACTGCCGACATAGGTGATGGTATTCTTTTCGACAAGCACAACCCAATTCTCGTGCATTTGCTCTCCGTCAAAAACCCGATCAGGAACAAGTAGCGTTTGGCAAAATAATGTGTTGAATGACAATACAAGTAAAGCAAATGATATTCCTTTCATTTTTTATTAATTAGTTCTTTGTTTCCTATTAGCTGCACAGAGCCTGATGATTTCTTTAATCCTTTTTTGTCGTGTTTCTTGTCGCTTCGCTTGGTTCAGCCAATAGAGATAGCTTTTTCTTTGACCAAAAGTAAAATTTTGGTAATTAACGAATGCTTTAGGATTCTTTTCAAAAGCTTTTTGTAGTTCAAAAGGGATTATACCTTCTTCCACATCGTCCATAGCAATCCAAGAACCATCTTTTTTTGCTGCATTAATCTTTGCCAGCCCACTATCATGCATTAACCCTTTTTCAATAAGTTCTATTACATAGGATTTATTCAATTTGCTCCAATTACTTTTGGGTTTTCGAGGGCAGAAATACTGTTGTCGCTTACCTTCCCCTAGACTTTTAACCGTACTATCAATCCATCCATAGCAAAGGGCTACTTGTACGGCTTCTTCCCATCTCATACTGTCATTTTCATGGTCAACTTTATAAAAAATAAGATATGCACCGCTAACTTCATTATGATTCTTATGCAGCCAATTTCGCCATTCAACATCATTTTTAAAAAAATATTGACCAATTTCCTTCATTTAAACTTACGATTTTGTCATTTCCTAGGATAATATTTAAATGCGCTTGGAGGTTGTTGGTATCAATACTTATATTTAGAGGCTCAGGTATGAACTAAAGATAGTACTAAATGATGAAAAAAGCATTTCTATGCTTAGTGGTCAGTTTCGCATTCGTAATGACCAGTTGTAGCAATAAAAGAGAAGGCAAGCCCAAGGTGTTGGTATTCTCAAAGACAATGGGCTTTAAACATGCTTCAATCCCTAAGGGCATTGAAGCCATTCAAAAATTAGGTTTGGAAAATGGTTTTGAGGTAGATACCACAAAGAATGCTTCACTTTTTACAGATGAAAACCTGAAACAATATTCGTCAATAGTTTTTCTAAGTACTACTGGTAATATCTTAGATCATTATCAAGAAGCTGCCTTTGAGCGCTATATTCAATCGGGAGGAGGCTTTGTTGGTATTCATGCAGCCACAGATACGGAATATGATTGGGGCTGGTATAATAAGTTGGTCGGAGCCCAATTTTTAAGTCATCCTGCTGGTACACCAAACTCCGATTTCATTATTAAGGATAATTCGTTCATCGCTACCAAGCATTTCACGGATTCTATTTGGAACAGGAATGATGAACTCTATAATTTCAAGAATTTAAACAATGAAGTCAAGGTTTTAATGACCGTTGATGAAAGCACCTATGAAGGTGGTGAGAATGGGGATTTTCATCCCATGAGTTGGTATCATGAATATGATGGCGGCCGGGCATTCTATACTGCTGCTGGCCATACTGATGAAAGTTTTTTGGAGGAAAAATTCGTAAAACATATATTAGGCGGAATACAATATGCGATTGGGGAAAATTTAAAGTTGGATTTTAATAAGGCTACTTCGCAAATACCTCCAGAAGTTAATAGATTTTCTAAGGTTACACTGACTTCGGGTCAATTTTTTGAACCTACCGAAATGGCGGTTTTACCGAATAATGATGTGTTGATTTCCCAACGCAGGGGAGAGGTCTTGCTGTATAATGATGAAACCAAAGAGTTGAAGGAGATTGCTAAACTCGATGTATATTATAAAGCCCTGAATACCCCTGGTGTAAATGCTGAAGAGGGGTTGATGGGCTTGCAAAAAGATCCAGATTTTGAGAAGAACAATTGGATTTATCTTTATTATAGCCCTACGGGTGATGAATGGGTAAACCGTTTATCACGTTTTAAATATAAGGAGGGTCTTTTTGATTTAGACTCGGAACAGGTGATTTTGGATGTTGAAAGTCAGCGTGAAATTTGTTGCCACACCGGGGGCTCCATAACTTTTGGTCCTGATAATTTGCTGTATTTGTCAACAGGTGACAACACTACACCATTTGATGAAAAAGGCACCAAGTATGTTACCAGTGGTTTTGCTCCTTTGAACGATATACCCGGCAAGGAACAATATGATGCCCGCCGTTCTTCCGGTAATACCAATGATCTAAGAGGAAAGATTTTAAGAATTAAGGTCAATGAGGATGGTTCATATGAAATACCCAAAGGAAATCTTTTTCCTAAGGGAACTGAAAAAACCCGTCCAGAGATCTATACCATGGGACATCGGAATCCGTATCGTATTTCGGTCGATCCCAAAAAAGGGTATTTGTATTGGGGTGATGTTGGTCCGGATGCTGGGAAAGATGATATTGCCAGTCGTGGCCCAAGGGGATATGATGAAATGAATCAGGCCCGGGAAGCAGGTAATTTTGGTTGGCCGCTGTTCATAGGCAACAATAAGCCTTATATGGATTATGATTACACCAATGGTGAATCAGGTGAGGCTTTTGATCCTACAAAACCAATAAACGATTCAAAAAATAACACTGGCTTGCAAGAATTACCACCAGCCCAGGGCGCCTATGTGTACTATCCTTATGCCGAGACTCCGGATTTTCCCCAAGTAGGTTCAGGGGGTAGGAATGCCATGGCGGGACCAACATACTATTCAGATTTGTATCCTAATGGGGGCGGATTACCTGCTTATTATGATGGTAAAGTCATTATTTATGATTGGATGCGGGGTTGGATGAAAGCGGTTACACTTTTTAAAGATGGTAATTTCAACAAGATGGAGCCCTTTGCATCAGATATTAACGTCAATAATTTAATTGATATGGAAATGAGCCCTGATGGCCGGATATATCTTTTGGAATATGGTAGTGGATGGTTTCAACAAAATGAGGATTCAAACCTGGGTTATATTGAGTTCAAAGCAGGAAATAGACCGCCTGTAATAGAAGACATGACAATAGATGTGACCTCTGGAAAATTACCTTTAACGGTAAACGTGATGGTCGAAGCCCAGGATCGCGAGAATGACCCAATGACCTATGTATGGAGTTTGGGCAATGGTGAAACCAAAGAAACAAATGTCCCTGAGCTTACCTATACCTATTTAGATGCCGGGGAGTATGATATTTCTGTTGAGGTCAAGGATGATGGGAATGAATCGGCAAAGAGTCAAATATTATCAATTGTTGCGGGAAATACAAGACCGAAAGTAACGATTGACTTTAGAGGTGGTAATTCATCCTTCTTTATTGAAGGAGTGCCCATCAAGTACACTGTTTCTGTAACCGATGCAGATGGTGGGCCAATTGATGAAGCAAATATTTTTGTTTCGGTGGATTATTTGGCCGGAATGGATGAAGTGAATAAGTCCCAAGGACATCAACAAGTATCTACAGCAGTTATGGGTAAGGCCTTGACACAAGCGATGGATTGTAAGGCCTGTCATAAGGAAGTGGGTGCATCAATTGGTCCTGAGTATAAAGCGATTGCAGAAAAGTATAAGGATAATCCTAAGTCCATGGCGTACTTACAGAAGAAGATAGTGGAAGGCGGTACTGGTGTTTGGGGTGAAGTCGTGATGCCCGCGCACCCTAATATGACAAGCGATGAAACTCGGCAAATAACCCAATATATACAATCATTGGTAGACAACAGTTCAAAAAATGAATCCATGCCTACTTCAGGAAGTATATTGCCAGCGCCTTCTGAAGGTGAAAATGTAATGGTCTTTACAGCGAGCTATACCGATACAGGTGAAGGCAATGCACCTCCTTTAACGGGTGTGGGTTCAATTGCCCTGCAAGGAAGCACGGTGCCATTTACGCCGAAGACCAAGAACGAAGGATTCATGCCAGTTTCATTTGGAGGTATGGATTTATTGTTGGCGCCAAAAGATGAAGGCTGGTTTGTTCTTGAGAATATCGATTTAAAAGGGGTTAAAGCTGCCTATATTACAACGGGTTGGCAAGCACCGCCAAAGGCAGGTATGCATTTTGAAATGCGTTTGAACACGCCTGATGGTAAACTAATTGGTTCAGGTAGTATGCCTACACCTGTTTCGGGCCAATCGGGCGGTATGATTGTTATTTCGATTAGCGAACCTTTGGATGTCAAAGCAAAGGAATTGTATTTTGTGCATAAGCCCAAGGAAGGCGAGGATAGGGGAGAAACCCCAGTCGCTTTGGTAAATGTCCGCTTTGATGGAAATTGATTAGGGTTTTTAATACCAAAAAGGGATAGTGCAGTTGTACTGTCCCTTTTTTTATTTCTATTTACTTTCAATTGTATTGCCCTTTTTATCCAACGGTAAAATAGGATTAAAAGCGATTTCCCATGAGGTTTTTGTTGGAATCTACCATCTAGCTGCTAAAACCACCCTAATAGACTTAATCTGTATGTATTTATTTAACTGATTATGGTTCTATCACAAATTATATGTAATTAAATATTGTTTAACATATAATTATATATATTAAACAAAAAATGAAATATATTTGAATAACGGCTGATAGAAAAGGGTTTTTTGCTTAAGCCAATAATGGTCATAAAAAATAAAAATGAATAAAACTGCTCTTGTGCGATGTGAGCATTTTAATGCGGCACATCGGTTACATAATAGGAATTGGAGTGATACCAAAAACAAAGAGGTTTTTGGCAAATGCAACAATCCTAATTACCATGGTCACAATTATGAATTAGAGGTTAAAATTATTGGTGAGTGTAATCCGGATACGGGTTATGTTATAGATGCTAAAATTCTTTCCCAAATAATTAAGGCTAAAGTTCTAGATAGGTTTGACCATAAGAATTTAAATATCGATACAGAGGAGTTCAAGGATCTGAACCCTACAGCCGAGAATATAGCAGCAGTTATTTATAACCTTATAAAGCCTGAGCTTCAGTCAGCCTTAGAATTAAAAATTAAACTATATGAAACTCCAAGAAACTATGTTGAATACCCTTATTAGCGAAAATAAAATCAATGGCTTTTCTGACGAAGAAATAGGTGACGACCATATTTATACGGGTTTGGAAACTCCAATGACAGAAAATGCATTCCATATTTCGGATGAAGAGAAAAAAGTGAAGATTGCTGATCTTTTTTCACAGATTATGGATGTTATGGGCTTGGACCTCACCGATGATTCTCTTAGGGGAACACCTAATCGTGTGGCAAAAATGTATATTGATGAAATATTTTCAGGACTTAACCCAGCAAACAAACCAAAGGTTGCTTTATTTGATAATAAATATAAGTACAACCAAATGTTGGTCGAAAAGAATGTTACATTCTACTCCAACTGCGAACACCACTTTGTGCCAATTATTGGCAAAGCACATTTAGCCTATATATCTTCAGGCAAGGTCATTGGTCTTTCCAAGCTCAACCGCATTGTTCAGTACTATGCAAAACGTCCTCAAGTGCAAGAACGATTAACAAATCAAATTGCAATGGAACTGAGTACTATTTTAAACACTGACGATGTAGCCGTGATTATCGATGCGAAGCACTTGTGTGTTTCTTCCCGTGGTATTAAAGATGATACTTCGGCTACTGTTACTGCATATTATGGAGGCGCTTTTAATTCACCGGAAAAAATAGCGGAATTACAGAATTATTTAGATAAATAAGGCTAGAAAAGTATTTAAACCTGGAATAAGTGACAAGGACGGCAACGTCTTTACTTAAAGTCAATCAATACATTGCATTTTTCAGGTCAGGTTTATAAATTGGATGGTATCTTGGCATCCTTAATAGTTTAAATTTTATCAATCTATGAAATCCTCTATTTACGATATAGAAATTAATGGACTAGGTGGCGAACCTATTGATTTACATGATTTTAAAGGTAAAAATATATTGTTTGTGAACGTAGCTTCCGAATGTGGCTTTACCAAGCAGTATAAAGATTTGCAAAAATTGTATGAAACTTATAATGATAGGTTGGTAATCATAGGTTCTCCTTGCAATCAATTTGGTAAACAAGAACCTGGCAGTGACGCGCAAATTCAAACTTTTTGCGAAAAAAACTTTGGCGTAACTTTTCAACTCACTGAAAAAATTAATGTTAAAGGCGATAGACAGCATATGTTGTATAAGTGGCTGACAAACAAAAGTTTAAATGGAAAGAAAAATGCTAATGTAAAATGGAATTTTCAAAAATATTTGGTTGATCAGGAGGGTAATTTAATTGATTACTATTTTTCAATAACCAATCCAATGAGTTCAAAAATCACCAAGCATTTGTAGATGCCATCACCCTTTTATTAGGAGCATCCATATTTGTTGCCTTTCACTTTTAAAAACAACACTATATGGCTTTTTTGGCATGATTTTATAGGCTAACTCTTAAGTCAGTTTCTCTATTTGTTTCATAATTTCTTCAGCTTCAAAAGCTTTTTGATCACTGAGTTTACGGTTTGTGGTAGAAAGGCCATGTGCTTCTTTTAGTAAACTTTTATAGCTACTATAGAGCCTTTCTTTTTCTGACTTTTTTTTAAATATACCGAACATAAATAATTATTTATCTGTTGCAGATTAAGTATAGCTGCATTGTTATTTCAACTAATATATAAAATGTTTAACATATATCATAATAAATTAAACAAAAATATATATAAATTGTTACAGATTTGTGGGATGTTGCCTTATTTAATTGAACAGGATTATTGGTGAATTCAATTAACTGTAGCCTGTTTAAACTGTGAAAATCAATTTTTTTCTTAATTACTTTTTGAAGTATTCCCATTTTCATCCAACGGTAAAAAAGGATTATAAGCGATTTCCCAGAGGTTATCATCGGGATCGGCTATGTAGCCACTATAACCACCCCAAATAACTTCTTCAGGTTGTTTTACAATACGCACCCCTTTTCTTTCAAGATCTTCAAAAAGAGCGTCAACCTCTTCCTTGCTTCTGGTATTATAAGCAAGTGTGAAACCCTTGAAACCGCTTCCCTTAGGACTTACTTTGGCATCTTCAGCCAACTTTTCACGGGGATAAAGGGATAGTAAAATTCCGTTTAATTGAAAAAACGAAATGCTTTCATTGCTTAAGGCCATAAGTTTCCAGCCAAATTGTTCTTGATAGAATTTGGTGGCTACTTTCAGATGCTTGACACCAAGTCCTATAATTGTAGCTCTTTGTTCCATTGATTTTCAGTTTTAAAATTCAGAAATTATTGTTTTCCAAGATACGCTATTAGTTGTTTGCCAATAAAATAGAATGGCTGTTCAATTACTATGGGTTCGTCTGAGGCTTTCATGCTGATTGCTATGTAAATGGGGTGTAAACTTTGCTTGAAAGGAATAAAAGAATGCTTTTTTTATTTGAAGGACAAGACTATTGTGATTGGAATGTTATCAGGCTTACTTTTCCCACAACCATGTCATCGCATCTTTTTCTGTAGGGAACATTTTTGCAAACCAGCCTAGATTTTGGGTTGCAAGTATATAAAAATCCGCTTTCAATTTTGCATCTTTATCCTTTGGTTCTAAAATAGCGATACGGGTACTGGGGTCCATTTCCCATTTTTCATATAATTTACTTGGCAGTTCAAATAAATCGGTTTTTCCCGCATTCAATTTAAGTTCCCATGCATCGACCAGAACTCTAGTTATGTCTTTTTCCTTTGTTAACTGAATTGTCGAATAGCTAGAACTAAAAATATCCCTTGCACTATTTTCGCCTTTATATGTTAATTTTATTCTCTGGAGATCCGCATTAAATTCCACTTTCCAATTCATAGTTATGCTATTAAATAAGTAGTAATAGACCTGAGGTTGTTTTCTATGGCAATGAACAGGAAGTTACTGCTTAGATGCATTTTATATTTAAAAATATAATTTTTAAGGAATAAATGCTAGTTCTAACAAAAACATACTGAAAAACAGCTTCTTTTTGGACCTTAAATTACAATACAGTTCCTCATGGTTAAATTATTTTTCGTAACTACGCTTTATGATAAGTAAGATAAGAAAACTGGAGGAAGTTTCCCGAAAATTGGAGCCTCTGGCAAAGGATAGATCACATTGGAATAACACCGTCCAAAACTATGCGGATAACTTTTTGGATGATTTCAATCAACACACTACCTATGTGGTTTCCGAAAGTATGGGAAAGGAAATCTATGATTACCCGATAGCAGAAAAGGGTAAACCCATTGAGGATGTATTGCAAATACTTAAAGAGAATGTTGATACCCCAAATTTAAATCCGGCTTCAGGGGGCCATTTTGGGTATATTCCTGGCGGTGGTGTTTTTACCACGGCACTAGGGGATTATTTGGCTGCGGTGACCAATAGGTATGCAGGAATATTTTTTGCCTGCCCTGGTGGCGTTCGAATGGAAAATATGCTATTGCGTTGGATGTGCACTATGGTAGGGTATCCAAGTTCAGCCCTCGGTAATCTGACTTCAGGGGGATCTATCGCCAATCTTTCGGCCATAACGACGGCGAGGGACGCTAAAGGAATAAAAGCAAGGGATATTGATAAATGTGTTATATATATGACACGCCAATTGCACCATTGCGTTCAAAAGTCGCTTCGAATTGCAGGTATGCGAGAGTGTATCATTCGATATATTCCTATGGATGACCATTTTAAAATGAAATCTAGCGATTTAAGCAAAGAGATACAGCAGGACAAGGCCAATGGACTTTTGCCCTTTATGGTTTTCGGTTCTGCCGGAACTACTGATACAGGGGCCATTGATCCCTTGGAGGCGATTGGACTCATCGCCCAGGAAAATGACCTTTGGTTTCATGTTGATGCTGCCTATGGTGGATTCTTTATGCTATCCGAAACCCTAAAGCCAGCTTTTAAGGGTGTGGAATTGTCAGACTCAATTGCGATTGATCCGCATAAGGGACTGTTTCTTTCTTATGGAATAGGGGCAATTTTAATAAAGGATGTAAAAGCATTATATGAAACCCATCATTATACCGCAAATTATATGCAAGATGCCTTTACCTTGGATGAAGACCCATCACCTGCCGACCTTTCGCCAGAATTGACTAAGCATTTCAGGGGTCTTCGCATGTGGATTTCATTGCAATTATTGGGAGTAACGCCTTTTAGGGCAGCCTTGGAGGAAAAGATATTATTATGCCAATATTTCTATAAGGAAGTGCAAAAATTAGGATTTGAAGTGGGACCCAAGCCTGATTTATCCATCGCAATTTTTAGGTATGTTCCAGATGCTGGAGATGCCAATGATTTCAATGCTAAGGTAGTGGAGCAGATCATGCAAGACGGTCGCATTTTCCTATCATCAACCACAATAGATGATGTTTATTGGATCCGATTTGCCGTATTGTCGTTTCGGACGCATTTGGAGCAGGTTGAATTGGCCTTGCGATTGTTAAAGAATCTGATTTGATCAAGATAATAATTTAAAAGGATAGCATATTAATTTCCACAGCACCCCTTAAATTAGTACATAGGCCATGGATTTTATGCCCATCAACCATTAGGCGTGGTTAAGGGGATCTGCCGCAATTGATCACAGCTATTGTTAGTAAATGCTATTGCTTCAATTTCTGGCTTTCAATCCAGGCTCCCATTGCTTTTGGCGACATGATCTCTGGGTTTCCTAAATCTTTATCTTCCACATCAACAAGTTCTTCAGGCAGATCATTGATCAATAGGTCTAAGTCGTGGTGACTTCCTATTTGCTCCATCACGATTTTCGCCATTTCCTCATTATGCGGAATTTTTCTTGCCCGAACAGCTTGTACCAAACCTTTCAATAAGGTTTCCCAAGTGGTCATTGGTCCCTGTACAATGGAAGCTGATTCAGCGAAAGAATCAATAAATGCAAAAGGAACTTTTGCAAATTCTTCCTCCATTGCGATGACACAGGCAATCCAATCAGAATCGAAAGCGAAATCGTACACTGAAGGATTCTTGAGTATTTCCGCTAAAATGTCTTTGTGGTACAATTTAAAAGCAGCTTGGGAATCACGAATATCCCTTGAGAAGATACTCACACCAATCATGCGCTGCATATGCCGAAGGGCTTTAATGCCAATGCCCCAGCGGTTTTCTTGTTTGACCAAAACGGCATTGGGGTCTTTTCTGTTTCCAAGAACCACCTTAAAACCTTCTTCTAAATGAGGTCTAAGAAGCAAGCCGATTTGGGATAAATGCACTGAGTTATCTGCGTCAGTGTAGATGATTAAATCAACTTCATCCTGTAAAGCTTTCTCACACCCTAAAAGAATCGCACCCCCTTTTCGGGAATCATCTGCTGAGGCTAGATTTTTTAAAGGCGGCTTATCAGCTGGTAATGCCTTTTCTAGGAATAAAACTTCTATTTGATCTGCATATTCAGATGCTTTTCTAATGGTTTCTGCCATTGTCCCGCTTCCATGGGGACAACCATCATCTACCGCATATAGTTTCCATTCAATGTTCGATCCCTTAAATAGCCAATCAAGTTGATCTGCTTTTACATTCAATAAGTCTTCCCCATTTGGATTGTTATCGCTTTTCTTCTGAAGACGATTTTGTTCTCCCCACATGGCGAACACAACGCCTATCTTTAATTTATGATGACAAGATTCAATATAGTTTTTCGAATCAGCAATTTTAGCCGCTATGCGAAACGAAAGGGGCGTAGCGCTGTCATTACCTAGTTTTATGATTTCCTCAAGGGGAAAGCTTTTAATACGGCTTACAAGATCATAAAGATAAGCTTGGTCAGCGGCTGAAGTTAAATCAAAACTTTGTTTACTTGATTTGCAAATACGATAAAGAGAAGGGTTCATATAGTCTAACGTTATTTGGGTTTAAAAATACGAACTATCCAAATTCTTTACACCTTTTTATAACTAGGGTTTATTCATAATTGTTGTGCCCCGTTATTCTTTAATTCGGTTATATTTTTTAAGGGTTTGGATGAGTAAGTCGTGAGGTAAAGCATATGCCTTATTTCCATTAATTCCTTCCATAGTTTCTGCCGCTATCATCGCATTGATAATTGCTTCTTCAACAGCTTGAACTGTTGCATCAAAAAACGGAGTAATCAAATCATTTGAAAATGTTTCCACTACGGTTGTTTCGTCACGACTGAAAGCGTTTTCATTTGCTGTTGAAAAGGCTAAAAAAATGTCACCTGAGCCATTGCTGCCTCGACCACCAACAATTCCAATTCCTAGCGGAACCCTTTGGGCAATTCTCTTGAGTTGGTGTGGCAGAAACGGGGCATCTGTGGCTACAATAACGATGATAGAACCATCCCCTTCTTTTCTTCTTGATTTTGGTGCAGCTTTGTATTCATAATTTAGGGTATCCTTTAATTCGCGGCCTACAGGAACACCTGCTACGGTAAGATTTCTTTTAGCTCCAAAATTAGATTGAACAATGACTCCAACGGTGTATGTTGAATCTTTGACTTTTACTACTCTTGAGGATGTCCCTGTTCCTCCTTTAAAGCCAAGACACATCATTCCGGTTCCTCCGCCAACATTTCCTTCTGCGATTTTACCACCTGATACATTATTTATGGCCTCTAAAACATTTTCTTCCTTTACGTGAAATCCATAAATATCATTTAGAAATCCATCATAGGTTTCAGCAACTACCGGATAGGTATACCACCAATCCTCACCCTTATACCAATCTGTATCTACATACCATTTCAAAACGGCATCCCGAACAACCCCCACACTATTTGTATTGGTAATCATAATTGGAGTTTCAAGAAAACCTGATTCTGTAACCCAAGTTGTACCAGTCATTTCCCCATTGCCATTTAGACTATACCAATTGGCATAAACAGGACTGAATTTATTGGATTTTCCACGAGGGAATATTGCTGTAACACCTGTTCTAACAGGACCTTTACCAATAACATTATCGCCGGTTCCTGAAATGAGGGTACTATAGCCTACTTCAACACCTTGTACATCAGTTATGGCATTATTTATCCCCGTAATACCGTTAAATGGAACACCTAAATCCCTTGCTCTTGGTTTTTGTCCATATGATAGATGGCAAATCAGTATGATCGTAAAAACTGCAAATATTCTTTTCATTTTTAGTTGGTTTTATGTGCTCCGACGGATTTAATAAATGTCCGTTTTTATGGCATTCAATCTATGTTGCCGATTGTTTTTATTTTATATGGTTTTAGTTCTTCAAAAAAGAAATCATCATTCGGCACATCAAAGTCAAAGCCTACGACCTCTAAATTATTATCCGTATTTATCTTGATTGTTCCAAAACTAAACCAAGCTTGGGGGTGATCCCAATGAATTTCCCAAACATCATGATGCCAATGTGTAAGCCTCGCAGAAAGTA